>JAYGDV010000029.1:0-4586 GCA_046582735.1 Planctomycetota bacterium | reverse complement strand
ACGGTTGTTTCCCAGGGCTGCAGGCCCTTCGGCAAGCCCCTGGTGGTAACTTCCTGTGAGGACAACATGATCAAGGAGCTCGGTGGCGAGAGCGCCTGGCAGAAATTCGTCGAGCAGGTTGAGCATACTGAAGATACCGACCGCGAGCGTCTCACAGAGGGCTTGCATGTCGGCAGGGCGGTTGATTCCCGCAGCGCGAGCGAAGGGGCGGGAAATTTCCTGGTCCGGGGGGTGCTGGGTTTTGTCAAAGAAACCGGTGCCATGATGGTGGGGGACATCCCGCGCGCAGGACAGACCATCCAGTTCCATCTTCGGGATCCGGCATCGGCCAGCCAGGAGATGGAGGCCCTGCTGCAAGGGCGCAAGGAACAGCTGGCTCGCCCCGTTTCCGGGGCCCTGCTGTTTACCTGCAACGGCCGGGGGGCGCGCATGTTTGATAAGCCCCATCATGATGCCTCGGTGGTTTCGAAGGTTTCGATGATCCGCCACTTGCAGGATTCTTTGCCGCGGGAGAGGTCGGCCCGGTCGGAGACAAGAGCTTTCTGCATGGCTTCACAGCTGTAACAGTTCTTTTTCACTCATCCTCCACGGCCGACAGTCCAGAGACAGGAAAACAAGAAGCTCCCGACCAGGACGAATAGGGGTTCTGAATTCATGCCGGAGACAAGCAAATATCCGGACGGGCGCCTGCTCATGGGCCCTGGGCCATCCGGGGTTCATCCACGAGTCCTTGAGGCCCTGTCGAAGCCCATAGTCGGCCACCTTGACCCGCAATTCCTTGCCGTCATGGACCGCATACAGGAGATGCTCCGCCGGTTGTTCAGGACCGAGAATCGCCTGACGATAGCGGTCTCCGGAACCGGGAGCGCTGGCATGGAGTCAGCTTTCGTGAATTTAGTCGAGTCCGGAGACGAGGTGCTGGTTTGCGTCAACGGCGTCTTCGGAAACCGAATGAGCGACATCGTCGAGCGCATCGGCGGAGTTCTGCACAGGATTGACCGGCCCTGGGGAGAGGTATTCGAGCTGTCGGAGATCGAGGAGGCCCTTCTGCGCCATCCGGATGTCAAGGTGGTGGCCATCGTGCATGCGGAGACCTCGACCGGAGCTCTCCAACCCCTGAAGGAGATCGGCGAGCTTTGTCGCAGGGATGGCCGTCTCTTCCTGGTTGATTGTGTGACCTCGCTGGGTGGGGAGCGTTTCGAGGCGGACGAGTGGAACGTTGATGCGGCCTACAGCGGCACCCAGAAGTGCCTCAGTTGCCCTCCGGGCCTCGCCCCGGTCACCTTCAGTGAGCGGGCGGTCGAGAAGCTCAAGAGCCGGCAGTCAAAGGTCGTCAGCTGGTACCTCGACCTCTCGATGATCGAGAAATACTGGACCGATGGGGAGCGTGCTTACCACCATACGGCGCCCATCTCGATGAACTACGCGCTTCACGAGGCGCTCTGCCTGGTTCATGAGGAAGGGTTGGAGGCGCGCTGGGAGCGCCATCGCCTCAACAGCGCGGCGCTGGTTGCGGGGCTTGAGGCGCTGGGGTTCAGGCTCTTCGCCCAGCAGGGACACCGCCTGCCCATGTTGAACGCCGTCTGGATTCCCGAGGGGGTTGATGATGCAGGGTTCCGCAAGGCCCTGCTGGAAGACTACGGTATCGAGATCGGTGGAGGCCTCGGCGAGGTCGCCGGGAAGATCTGGAGAATCGGCCTCATGGGGGAAACCAGCTCGAGGGAGAACATCAGGACCTTCCTCGGCGCTCTCGAGGCACTGCTCGAGGAGTCTGGCTGCCTTGAGAGCTCGGGAGCAGGACTGGCAGCAGCGGGATTCGACAACTGAGGCTTCCCCGGGAGCCTCTCAGGTTCCCATGCCTATGTTAACCGTATCGCCACTGGCGTAGCGGGTGACGGCCTTGTCATCGAGCTCCACCCCCAGCCCGGGTCCGCTGGGGACCATGAAGTTGCCGCGGCCATCGAAGGCGAGCGGCTCGGTCAGGAGGTCGTGTTCCCGGATGAGGCGCCCGAAAATATCACTGGGGAGAGTGCAGACCTTGCAGGCTGCGGCCACGTGCAGGTAGCTTGCCTCGAGGAGGCCGAGGTCGACCTCGCTGCCGTGCCAGAAGGGCATATTGGCCACTTCGGCGATGTCTCCGAGCTTCTGGACCCAGGCCATGGGCCCGTTGAAATTAAAATAATCGACCGCCTCCTGCTGGATGGCGAGGATGACATCCTGGGGCTTCTGAAAGAGCTCGGCGTAGGGGATCGCGGTGTGGAGCGCCAGGGGGATCGAGCTTTTGCGGCGCAGGTGGCGGTAATTACGCAGGTCCCAGCGCGGGATAGGGTCTTCCAGGATCCACACGTTGCCGACCTCTTCGAGGCGGCGAAGGAAGGGCAGGATTTCCGCCGGCCTTTCCCAGCGGCTGTTCGGGTCGATAATGACTCTGAAATCTTTCCCGCCCTGGTCCTTGATCGCCTGGCAGACAGCAACGGGGTCTTCGTCGAGCGAGCCTTTGAACTTCAGGCAATCGTAGCCCATCTCCTTGAATTCGCCGGCGCACCGGCCGGCATCTTCGGGGTCGCGTTGTCCGAACCAGGCCGAACAATAGACTCTTTCACGGTAGGCGCCACCCAGCAACTTGTAGGCAGGAACGGAGAGGGTCTTGCCGACGAGATCGTAGATCGCACACTCGAAACCATCGTAGGCCCGGCCGTATGGAATCGGCAGATCTCGAAGATTCATGTTCGCGGGGTCCGCTCCGATAAGGGATTCGGCAATCTCCCGCATCCGGGACTCGCTCACAGCCCTGAGGCTCTCACCGATGCCGGTGATGCCATCGTCGGTGTGGATCTTCAGGATCCATTTGACGAGACTGTCGAACTGCACCGACCACCCCTTGCCCGCGCCCACGCTGAGCATATGGAGAGGAGCGGCTTTGCCGGGCGAATTGATCGCATTTTCCCGGGCAGGAACGACGACCGGGGTCATTTCGATGCGGCTGATGTTCATGGAGAGCTCCGGTGGCTTTCAATCAAAGCGCGACCTCTTTCCACTCGACCACGCGTTTTTCGTGAATGGCCGTGCGGCCCAGCAGTGACATCAGGGTGGCGTGGCGGCCAGCGTCGACGTTTGCCAGGGGCTCCTTGTCCTCCCGGATTGAACGCGCGAAGCTCTGGATCGCCAGCTCGGTGGAGTCCTTCAACGGCGGCAGGTCGACCTTGGTCTTCTTGCCCCCCTCGGTGACCGACAGGTTGACAGTGCCTTCGAGCTCGAGTGCCTTGCCGGCATCTCCGAAGACCGTCATGTAGAGGCCGCCAAAACCAGAGGCGGCATAGATCACGTGGGTGTAGTTCAGGCGAATGTTGCCGGGGAATTCATAGGTGACGCCGTAGGAGTCCATCATGCTACGGCCCTTGGGGCGCCCCTCGAGGGCGTTGATGCCGCCGAAGCCGGCAGCCCGCAGAGGGTGGGCATCGAGCGCCCAGCAGAAGACATTCATCTCGTGGACCGCCTGCTCGACGATCAGATCGCCGGAGAGCTTGCGGTCCATGTACCAGCTGCCTTCCTTCTCGGGGTAGCCGCCAACGTGGCGGGCGCTGTTGATGAAGGAGGTTTTGCCTACGGCGCCGCCCTGGAGTTGGTCGACAAAGCCGAGGAAGCCGCTGTGGTAGCGCCACTGAAAGCCGACCTGGAATTTTTTACCGGTTTTCTTTACCGCGTCGTAGACCTTCTTGACGCCTTCGGGGGTCGGGCCCAGCGGCTTCTCGCAGTAGCAGTGCTTGCCGGACTCCAGCACGGCGACGGCGTGCTCCGGGTGCAGGTAGATGGGGGTGGCGACAAAAACAGCGTCGATATCTTTTCTCGCCAGCAGCTCTTTATAATCGTGGATCCCATCGGGTTTCATCGCGCCGCACATGCGGATGCCCCTGGCCCGTGCCTTCGGGTCAATGTCACAGATGGCGTTGACCTTAAGCGTTGAGACCGAAACGCTGCGCAGGGCCCTGTCGAGCAGGGAAGTCCCTCGTCCGCCGACGCCGATCCACCCCAGCCGAAGGAACTTGTTGGCATCCTGGACATTGGCAAGGGAAGAGGCCGGCAGCCCCGCGGCGATGACCGGAACCGCCGACAGCAGGCTGCTTTTCTTGATGAATTTTCGGCGTGACACCGTCTTCTTCGGTGATTTCATAGGGGCTCCTGGTATTTCATATGTCTGTACATTGACCCGAGACGACATTGTGATCGCCCGGCAGACTCAAGGCAATAGTTCGAGTTAAGGTCGCGGGTATTTGATATGACCGAGAAGATCTGTTTTTACTCAAAGAGGGAGTGCCCGTTGTGTGATACGGGCCTGGCAAAGCTGGAGGAGCTGGCTCTTCGTTTCGGGGTAGAGATCGAGAAGCTCGACATTGAGAACGACGAGGAGTTGTTTGAGCGCTATCGCTATCGAATTCCAGTCGCAGTGTTCCGTGGAGAAGAACTCGGCTGGGGCAGATTGTCGGCAGGGGGCCTTACACGGCGGCTGGAGCAGGTTTTAGCTTCAGGTGGGCCGGGAAGTTCTCCCTGAGGACGCCCGGAGACCCCATAAACCCTGTCATTTAAAG
>JAYGDV010000581.1:0-4233 GCA_046582735.1 Planctomycetota bacterium | reverse complement strand
GTGCCAGTGCCGATCATTCCCAGAAAGATTTCGACATCAGCAGGGCGATCGATGGTTCCGGGAGCGGGGCAGCGGCAAAGGGCTGGGCCATCGCCGGGCCAAATCCTCTCAACCAGGATCGTACGGCGGTGTTCATTCTTGCCGAGCCCCTCAAGCTCCCAGCCGGCTCGAGATTGTCGTTGAAGCTCTCCCAGGACTACGGAGGCAACCATGTCCTGGGTCGTTTTCGGCTTTCGGCGAGCTCGACAGCCGGGCCGGCACTGCTCCTGCCCCAGCGCTATCAGGCGGTTCTCTCAAAACCCCCTGTGGAGTGGACCGCGGAGCAGCTGCAGAGAATCAGCAGCGAATTGCTTGCCGGCGACCCGGCCTGGAAAGAGCTTGAGAAGGTCGTGCGGGACCATCGGGCTAAAGAACCGAAGCCGCCCTCCTCAAAGACCCAGGCCCGGATTCTCGTTGAGAGAGGCAACCCCCGGAAGACCCACCTGCTCGTGCGGGGAGATTTTCTTCGCCGGGGAGACGAGGTACAGGTGGGCACACCGGCGGTTCTGCATCCCTTTAAGCCAGCTGGTAAACGACCCAGCCGGCTCGATCTTTCCAACTGGCTGCTGGCCCCGGGGAATCCTCTGACGACCCGAGTGACGGTGAACCGCTGGTGGCAGTACCTCTTCGGACGCGGTTTGGTCACCTCTGTTGATGATTTCGGCACGCGTGGGTCCGCTCCGAGCCACCCCCGGTTGCTGGACTGGATGGCATCGGAACTCATCAGGCGTGGCTGGAGCCGCAAGGAGATGATCGAGCTGGTTGTGAACTCCGCCACCTACCGCCAGCAGTCCCGCGTGCGCCCCGCACTTGCGGCTCGTGATCCTCAGAATGAGCTGCTGTCCCGCCAGAACCGTTTCAGGGTTGAGGCAGAGATCGTCCGGGATCTGAGCCTCGACGCCAGCGGCCTGTTGAGCCGTAAGCTTGGCGGCCCGAGTATTCGCCCGAGGCTTCCCTCGGGTGTGGCGGAGCTGGGTTATGCCGGCTCCGTCAAGTGGCCCCAGAGCAAGGGAGAGGATAACTACAGGCGTGGGCTCTATATCTTTTTCCAGCGCACCGTTCCCTATCCGATGCTCATGACTTTTGACAGCGCCGACAGTACGGTTACCTGTCTTCGTCGCTCGCGCTCAAACACCCCTTTGCAGGCCCTGACGCTTCTCAACGACCCCGTCTTCTTTGAATGCGCCCAGGCCTTCGGTGCCCGAATCGTTCGTGAGGGGGGTGAGGGTATCGAGGACAGGCTTCGTTATGCCTTCAGGATCTGTCTTTGTCGGGAACCCGGTGCCGGGGAATTGAAAAACCTCCAGCTGCTCTATGAAAAGCTGCGCAAGCTCTGCGAGGCGAACCCGGAGGGATCCAGGAAAATGCTCGGCAAGTTCTCCGTAGCGGAGACCCCTGCCGGGGAGCTGGCCACCTGGGTCATCTTCTCGAGAGTTCTTCTGAATCTCGATGAGTTCATTTCACGCTCCTGAGCATTTTCCGGTCTTCGGGGTATCGATTAGGACCACGGGCTTCGCATCCCCTATACTGGAGACGGACGGGGTGGTAAGCCCTGCGCGATTCAGTCCACAGATGAGTTTTCCTGCCGTGTTGAAACCAATTTCTTTTTCAGCCGTCTTCTTGGTCCCCGTGCTCTTTTCAGCCGGCGCCCTGCGTGCCGAAGGCGCCGCTGAAACCCCCTGGCAGCGGATTGTCGTGATCGGGGCCAGTGCCTCGGCGGGTTTCAATACCGGGCGCGAGGCCGGCAGGACAGCCAACGTCGCCAGGGTCATCGAGGCCATGCTGAAGGTGGAACACGACAAGGTGGTGAACGTTTCTTCGGGCTTCTTCTTTATGAATCCGCGCTGGATGGGGACGCAGTCGGTTCGGCGGGCAGTGGAGGTGAAGGCAACCCTGGTCGTCGCCATC
Source organism: Planctomycetota bacterium (assembly GCA_046582735.1). Taxonomy (GTDB): domain Bacteria; phylum Planctomycetota; class UBA8108; order UBA8108; family UBA8108; genus UBA8108. The sequence goes on along the minus strand of JAYGDV010000581.1, from coordinate 2,286 downwards.
GATTTCCTTTTCTGGTTCGGCTACGGCTCAAAGAGCGAGGGGCGGCGACTCGAGGATCTCGATGCCGGGCTTCAATATCTCTCTGAGCTCAAGTGCCCGATTCTACTCGGCAGGATTCCAGACATGAAGGCCTCGGTGGCCAAGATGCTGTCTGCCCGCCAGGTGCCCAGGCCCGAGACCCTGGAGAAGTTAAACAACAGGATCGATGCCTGGGCGTCGATAAGGAAAAACGTCGTGATGGTTCCGATGGCTGAGTTCGTCGATGACCTGCGCGCCGGCAAGGGGGTCGCGGTCTCCGACATCATCTATCCTCCCGGCTCGATCAGGAAGCTCCTGCAGCGCGATGAGCTCCATCCGACTCTCGAGGGCCTGGCGGCGGTGACAACGCTGAGCTTCATCAAGTTTTGTGAGGGCAACAAGAATGTTTCTGTGGATGATTTTGAGAGAAGACCCCTGGTTATCAGGGAGCGCGTCATCGAGGCGGTTCGCGCCGCAAAGAAACGGGCGGGTAAGCTGCCGGAGAAAGAAGCACCACCCGGTGATTCAAAAGAGAGCGAAAAGGACGGTTGATAAGATGTTGAGATGGTTGCCCGGTGTGCTTGTTCTGTTGCTGGTTCTGCCTGCCCGCGCGGGTTCCGCGGAAGATTCTGCGCGCAGTGCTGAGCTCCAGGCTCTCGTCAAGAAGTACGAGGCGGAGCTGCTCAAGGTGAGGTTGAGGCCGGCGCTCCCGCCGCTTCCCGATGAAGCCCCGACCCGTCCCGGTAAGCGCCCGGGGCGCAAGGACCGCAAGCTGCCTCCCAACCGCCGGGGTAAGCCTGTTGCAGGCAAGCGTCTCATCCAGGTTGTCGCGGCGGTGAAGCCTGTTTTGAATAAGATCGCACGCCTCGAGGAGGAGGCGGCGTTCAAATACCTTGCGCTGCAATGGAAGAATGGCCCGGAGGCGCTCAAGCCGGTATTGACCGGTGCCCTGGTGATGTCTGAAAATCCGAAGGCGCCGAGCCAGGTGTTTTCCGGTTTTGCGAAGCACACCGGCGCTGTTCGCCTGGCGGCCCTGGAGGCTCTCAACCAGCGGAAGCTCACGCAGTTCTGGCGGGAGCATCTTGTGCGGGTCGCGTCGGGCCTGAAGCTGAGGGGCTGCCTGGTCGCTGCGGTGCCGCTGCTGGCCCAGGTGAAGACCCTTGAGTCCGCCCGGGATATCTTCCGGTATCTTGCCCATGATGCGGCCGAGGTCGCCCCGGACACCGAGATGGGAGATCTTGCCGTTACGGCCCTGTTCGGCATGGCTGCCGATGAAGAGATCAACGCCTGGCTCAAGGCAGAGGCCTTCGCCATGGAGGAGCTCTCCCCGACAAGGCTCTATGTCTACGCTGCCATGGCCGGTGGTCTCCAGATGGTTCAGGACCGAAAGCGACTCGGCTATCTCCTCAAGAGCAAATCGGAGCCCATAGTCATCGCGGCGACCGCATCCCTTGTCCAACTGGGAAAGAAGGATGGCGCCCGGGAGGTGGTCCGGTTGCTGGCCCGCCGCCGCGGCTACGATCTCATCAGCTACAGGATCAAGCTGCTCGATGCTATTGCCCGCAGTGCAACCGATTCAGGCGTAGGGATCCTGGTCAGGCTTCTCAAGAGCAAGGATGGAGACCTTCGGGCAGTCGTTGTGGGCAGCCTCGGTATTGCGGCGAACAACAAGGCGGCACTCGAGGGCCTGGTGAATGGCCTGATGGACAACAACTCACGGGTGAGGGCTTCCGCCCTGAGATCGCTGGAAGGGGTGGTCAAGCGCGTCGGTGGTTCGGTGATCATGATCGGCCCTCTTATTGAGTACCTTGACCTTGAAAAACAGTACCGCCTGCGTGTCGATGCACTCAGTCTCCTGGTCCGGGTTTCCGGTCACAATATGGGGCTGGTTACGGCTGACTGGAAGAAATGGTGGGCGGAGGAGAAAGACCGGTTTGTGGCCCAGACCTCGCTGGAGGCTGCGCAGACAGAGGTCAAGGCCCATGACCTGTCCTATTTCGGAATTGAGATCACCTCCAAGCGCATGGCCTTCCTGCTCGATGTTTCAAACAGTATGCTGGCCAAGGCCCGCGGCCCGGAAGCCCGCAAGCTGGGTCTCTCGAAACTCGACGTGATGAAGACGGAGCTGGCCAAGGTTGTCGGCAAGCTCCCCCTCGGGGCCGGGATCAACATCATGATCTTCGACAGGACCATCCGCGTCTGGGAAAAGAACCTGAAGATCCTCACCAGGACTGTCCGCAAGAAGGCCCTTTCCTATGCCAAGGGCCT
>JAYGDV010000447.1:0-17433 GCA_046582735.1 Planctomycetota bacterium | reverse complement strand
ACGGCTGCCTTCGGTGAGATCCCCTTGATGTTGCCATTGTCGAGGCGCCAGAGGACATGTTCGGTGCGGTCGCCGCTGACGACGAGATTGACGGCGTTTCGCTTGCCGTAATGCTTCATCCAGACCCGGCGGCCGACGCTCTCCCAGGCCTGGGTGATGGAGTCGCCGATGAAGAGGAGGTCCGCCGAGCCTTTTGCAACCCTGGCGTTGTAGTTCTTATGGCGGTTCATCCAGCCGCCTCCCCGGGGAACGGGAGTGATCGCGGAGTGAGGTTTTGCTTCCTGGGCGCCGGCAGTGGCGGTTAAACATGTCACCAGGACGATTGACGCGAAAAAGCAGATAAGGGATGAGATTGCCATACGTTTCATTTGAGACGCTCCAGTTGCCGGAGGTTGTTTTTCCACCCGCGCCGGTGGGGCGGGTGATAAATATCCGTGGTTCCTGCGCAGCAGGGTATCTGGATATGATGTGGGAGTAGCTGATGGGAAACAAGCCCGCACTTGTTCTCGTTTTGTTGCAGGACTCCGGGGAACTATAATCAGGCGTTCACTTTTGGCAGGCTCGCGGAGGACAGGAATGAGAGGGGAAATTCGATACAGGTTTCCGGCGGGGGCGGGTAACGGTTTTCTCCTGGCAGCAGGCTTCCTTTACCTTTTCAGCGTGGCGCTTTCGCTGCCGGCTCTTGAGTACTCGCGCGGCTTGCTGGCGGAGGGGACCCGCTGGGAGAACCCCTACTATGTGATCGAGTCGGGTGTTGACGGCCCGGTGGTGCTCATCACCGGTGGTATGCATGGCAATGAACCGGCCGGTTCAAGGGCCGCGGAGCAGATCGTTCATTGGAAGATCACCAGGGGGCGGGTCGTGATCGCGCCAAGAACGAACACCCCCGGCCTCAAGGCCAACACCCGCTTCATGCCGGGGGTAGACAAGCCTGCCAATAACCTGAACAGGAATTTTCCCGCCACGGGCGCTCCGGATCAGGCGCGCTCGGTCCCGGGCAAGGCGCTCTGGGAGCTGGCCCGGAAGGTCAAGCCCGGCTGGGTATTCGACCTGCACGAGGGGTTTGATTTCAATATTGCCAATAAGGGCTCGGTCGGCTCCAGCGTGATCTATCTCGACTCCCCTGGAACCCGCAAGGTGGCCACCCTCCTGATTGACGAGGTGAATTCGACGATTACCGACCCGAAGCGCAAGTTCGTTCACATCAGCGGCGGGCCGGTGAATACGGGCCTCGCCAGGGCCTGCATCGACCGGCTTGGCAGCAAGGGGTTTATTCTCGAGACGACCTTTAACCGACAGCCCCTGTCGCTGCGGGTGCGCCAGCACAGGCTGATGGTTTATAAGGCATTGAGCCGGCTGGGGATGGTCGAGGGCGGGCCGCATATTCTTGCTGACAGGAAAGCTGCTGCGGCGGCCAGGGGTATTCCGCCCGGGGAGCTTGTTCTTGCGGCGCTCTACGATGGCGGCGGCACAGGTGGCAATGGGGTCGCGAATGTGACCCGGCAACTCCATCCGCTCAGTAAAGTGGTTCTCTGTAATATTGGTCCTTCAGATATTGCTGATGGGGTTCTCGGGCAATTTGATGTGAGCATCTTCCCCGGTGGAAGCGGCAGTGGAATTGCCCGGGCAATCGGCAAGGAGGGGCGAGTGCATGTTCAGCAATTCGTCCGTGGGGGAGGGGGCTATCTCGGCATCTGCGCCGGGGGCTACCTGGCAGCAGCCAATTACCAATGGAGCCTTGGCATCGTCGATGCCAGGACCATCACCGGGAAACACTGGCTGCGCGGCCGGGGCAAGGTGAAGATCGAGTTGACCGAGGAGGGCCGCCGGGTGTTTGGTGATTTCAAGCTCCCGCTTGACGTCACCTTTGCCAATGGGCCGATCGTGTCTCCGGCAGGTCTTGACCAGCTGCCGGATTTTGAGCCGCTGGCCATCTACAGGACCGAGCATGCTGAAAACGGCAGCCCCGCGGGGCTGCAGGTCGGGACCCCGGCTATTGTTGCGGGCAGGTGTGGAAGCGGGCGCGTGATCAGTATCAGTCCCCATCCGGAAGCTACCGCCGGGCTGGAGTTCTTTATTCCAAGGGCGGTGGAGTGGGTTGCCGACCGGTCTCCAGAGAGCTTGGTGGCAACCCCGGCACCGAAAAAACCTCTGCGGCTCAGCCGTGAACGAATCGGGAAGATGCCTGATCTTACGGCGACGAATCCCGTGGCGCAGCTGCCCTTTGGAGGGAAACATTTCAGCGCGCCTGTGGCCGCCTCAAACGCGCTGGCGTGGCTTGCCCTGGAGAGGAAATACTCCCGGCTGTTGCCACCGGGCAAGTTGGGACCCCAATTGCAGGGCCGCCTGGCCAGTCGGCTCGGCAGCCGGGGCTACATGGATACCGAGGTCAATCGCCAGACGGGAACCCCGGCTACTCTGAAAGGATTGAGCAGGCTGATTGGTGAGAAGGGATATTCGGCAAAATACGCCTACCAGGGCTGGCGCCGGGTAGAAAAAAAATTCAAGGCGGGCTGGCCATGGCCGGACCTCGACTGGGTCAGGAGTTCACTGCAGGGAGATTCCCTGGTATTGCTCAACGTAGGCTGGTACCGCCACGATGCAGAAAAGGATGTCTACCAGCGATTCGGCGGGCATTGGGTGAGCCTTGCCGGGTACGGTGTGGATGAAGAGGGCAAGGCAGATCCGGGGATCCTGTTGGTCCATGACTCGTCTCCAAGGGCGGGGATGGAGCCGGCGGTTGAATACGTCCGGGTGACGCCGATCAGCAGTGGTCGACTGCGCGGGGTTTCGGACATGCCAAAAGGGGCCAATAGCGCCGTAGGGTTCTTTCGCCTTGGAGAGGGCATGCACATTAACTCTGAGCGTGGCGACACCTGTATCCTGGATGGGGTTATCGTCGTTCGCCTGCAGGCCCCATGAGTCCCCGGTAAACAGGTTCCGGGCGAAAGCTTCCTACATCTTTAGACAAACGGTGTTGAGTTGTAGGTTAGAATGAGGCTGTGGGCGTTGAGTTGTTCAATCCCGCGCCACACTTGAAGAGAACTTACCGAATACCCCTGGAAAACCAGACTGAAGGTGACTTGGATGAATACCCGAAGCCATTTTGTTTCTTCTGCTCTGCCCCTCCTCCTGCTCTGCTGTTGTATCTGCCTGCAGGCAGATGATGCAGCGCCGGCTGCAGAGCCCGCAGCTGAAAAGGTGAAGACAGAGAAAGCCCTGCCCGGGAAGGTTACTTTCACAGAGCACATAGCGCCCATCGTGTTCAACAACTGTTCGAGTTGTCACAGGCCCGGCGAAGTCGCTCCATTTGACCTGCTGAATTACCGCGATGCGAAAAAGCGCAGCCGCATGATTGCCCGGGTTACAAAGAGCCGCTTCATGCCGCCCTGGCACCCGGTTCCAGGACATGGAGATTTCAATGATTCAAGACGGTTGCAGGACCGCGATGTAGAGTTGATCGCAAGGTGGGTCAAGACGGGCATGGAGGAAGGCGATTCAGCCAGCTTGCCTGAGATGCCTGATTTCCCTGATGGTTGGCAGCTCGGCGAGCCGGATCTCGTCGTCAGCATGGAGAAGGCCTACAGGGTCCGCGCTTCAGGCTCTGACATTTACCGTAATTTTGTCGTCAAGGTCGCTCTTCCCGAGGACAAGTGGGTGACCGCGATCGAGATCAGGCCCTCGGCACGCGCTGTACTGCACCACAGCCTCTTTTTTGTCGACACCACCGGCGAGGCGCGCCGGTCGGACGGAAGGAATGGGACAGTCGGTTTTCGCGGAATGGGTTTCCGCAGGACAGGCAGTCTCGGTGGCTGGGCGGTCGGCGGCAGTGCCCGAAAGCTTCCCCAGGAACTTTCCATGCCGCTGCCTAAGGGAGCAGACATCGTCCTGGCTTCCCACTTCCATCCTGCCGGCAAGGTTGAGATGGAGAAGACCACCCTGGGACTCCATTTCGCAGACAAGCCGCCGCATCGAAAGCTCCTTGCCTTCCAGGTTCCGCCGGTCTACGGCAGCCTGTCGGGAATCGATATTCCTCCGGGGGATGCGAACTATACGATCCGTGACAGCTTTACGGTTCCGGTTGATATTGACCTGATCGGGGCCGGGGGCCACGCTCACTACATCGGTAAGTTTATGCAGGCTACCGCCACCTTGCCGGATGGAACAACGAAGCCCCTGTTCTACATCGACAAGTGGGATTTTAACTGGCAGGGCCGCTACCACTACACGGAGCCTGTTCGCCTGCCCAAGGGCACTGTCATCAACGGGGCGGTGGGTTTTGATAATTCGGCTGAGAATCCATTCAACCAGTTTGATCCCCCCCGGCGAGTTCGCTGGGGTCTTGAGTCGAGCGACGAGATGGGGAGCGTCATTTTCAAGGCGATCTGTGTCAACAAAGGTGACGAGGGACGCTTCGAGCGCGGGGTTCGCCAGCAGATGCTCGAAACCGGCCGGCGTCTCGGCGGGCGTCTCGGCGGAAGGTTTGGCAGCCTGGGCGGCAGGCGTGGCCGCGGCAGCTCTCCCGGGGGCCAGAGCGTTGGAGGATTGCTGGGCCGGTTGCGTGACAGGATCAGGAATCTTGACCGCGATGGAGATGGCAAGATCGACAAGACCGAGATGGAGGGGCGCTATAAGCGCTATGTCGAACGCCTGGACACCAATGGAGACGGGGTGGTCGATTCTTCCGAAATAGAGGGACTTGGTGGAGAGGAAAAGCCTGAGCGTTCAGCGCCTCCGAAGCGGGAGCCTGAAAAGAAGGACGACTGAGATGCGTGGAGGATCGGGTCCCGGAATGAAGTCGCAAGGATTGCTTTCCTTCGTATCCTGCCTGGGCGCGGTTTTTCTACTGGCAGCCTGCGTGCCCTCCGGGCGCCAGGAACTGTCCATTGCCGATCTTGAAGGCAGGCCCTGCACTCCCCTCCTGCTGGCCGGCTCCAAGGCGAATGTGGTGATCTTCATCACGAATGACTGCCCCATAGCCAATGCCTACGCGCCCGAGATCCAGGCGATCATGAGAGATTACTCTCCCCGGGGCGCGGCCTTCTTCCTGGTTCATGTCGATCCGGATCTCACCAGCGAGAAGGCCAAGCAACATGCTGCGGATTTCGGATACCAGTGCCGCATACTGCTTGACCCGAAACACCTCCTGGTCAAGCGACTGGAAGCGGATATTACTCCAGAGGCTTTCGTTATTTCTCCAGGAGGGGTCGCCTACCGGGGCCGGATCGATGACCTCTTTGCTGACCTGGGAAAGAAGAGACGCCAGGCGCGAAACCGGGACCTCCGCAATGCCCTCGATGCCGTTCTCGCCGGAAAACCTGTACCCAACTCAAAGACGGAGGCGGTGGGGTGTTATATTCCTGAGCTCTGAGCACTTCCCTTCACCCCGTTAGAATCTCTGGGTTTCCGTGTATATCCCACAACTTCCGGCTCCTGGAGGGGTTTAACTTTTCACGAACTGCGGCGGGGCAGGTATGTTCGCAGTTGTCCCAGCCGGAGTCGGGCAGGATTATTGTTCCTGAAGGACGGTTTAATCTTTCGAATCTGTCGTTACAATTGCAGTTAGGGCCGTTGTCCGTGATTAATATTCTCAGGAGGTTCAGTAAAAAATGAATCATGTATTAATTCGCGGCGTATTTCGTTTCCCGGAAGGTGTTTTCTCCCTGCATGCGGGTGCCTGTTTATGCCGGGCCCTGGCCTTTGTCATCGTGGCCTTCTTTGCTTTCAATACCGCCTCTGCAGGTGACGAGGATTTCTACGATGCAGAAGTACTCCGCACGATCGAGATCACTTTTCCAGGCAATAATTTCTGGAGCCAGCTCGAGCAGGTTTCCCGGGTCGATGACCAATACCTGACCGGTGATATGACGGTCGATGGGATCGTCTACGAGGGAGTGGGTGTCCGCTGGCGGGGGAATACCTCGCAGAGAAATGCCGGAGAGAAGCGGTCGTTCAAGATCGCTGTCGACCACACGGATTCCAGCCTGGATGTTTACGGGTACCAGACGGTCAAGCTGAACAACGCAGCCGGCGACCCGTCCTTCCTCAGGGAGGCGCTTTATTCCCAGACCTGCAAAAAGTATTGCCCTGCACCCACGGCTAACCACGTGAAGCTGGTTCTCAATGGCCAGAACTGGGGGGTCTATGTGAATGTCCAGCAGTTCAACAAGGACTTTCTCGACCAGTGGTACGACAGCACGAAGGGTAATCGCTGGAAGGCGAATTCCGGTCGTGGAACCGGCGGCGGAAATAACGGAGGGGGAGGCCGTCCTCCGCCTCCGCCTCGTCCTCCTCGACCGGGGCAGAATGTTCAGCCTGTTGCGATCCCCGCGGGGGGAGTCATTCAGCCAGACGGCGCAGGGGCAGGGCAGGGTCTCCCCCCCCTGGGAAGCTGCGGCGGCGGCGGATTCCTCACCAGGGGAAACGGCGCCCTGACCTGGCTCGGCGCGGACCAGGGTCCTTACCAGAGTGCTTACGAGCTGAAGTCGGATGACCAGGAGAACCCCTGGGCAGCCCTGATCGATTTCTGCGATGCCTTCAACAATTCCTCTGACGCCGAGTTCGAGAACCTCGTCCACGACATTCTCGATGTAGATGCCACGCTCTGGCAGATCGCGCTCGAAAACGCCTTTGCCGATGATGATGGCTACATTCACAAGGGACTCGACTACACGATCTACCAGGACCTCAGCTACGGACGCTTCCATACGATCCAGCACGATGGTAACGAGACCTTCCGCTGCATCGATGGGTGGCGGGTACTTCCCGAGATCGACAACCCCAACAGGCCGGTGTTGGTGAGGTTGATGGCGATTCCGCGCTTGCGGGCGCGCTACGTGGCCCACCTCAGGACCCTGATCGAGGAGTCCTTCAATTGGGAGGCCATGGAACAGATGGCCACCGATATGCACAACCTGATCGCCGAGGAGGTTGAGCTCGATAACAAGAAGCTCTTCTCCACCAGCGCCTTCTACAGCAACCTTGAGAACGCTTCGGGGAATGTTCCGGGAATTCGCCAGTTCGTTATTGAGAGGCGTGATTTTCTCCTGGCTCATCCTGAGCTGCAGGAAGATGCTCCGAATATTCTCTCGGTCGAACTCCAGCTCGCTCCCGATGGCAATGGCGGCTTTTACCCGCCGGTGTCCGGCGCGGAGGTCGGCATCGTGGTGGAGGTCGAGTCGGGCTCTGCGGTGGAGTCGGTGATCGTGTACCACGCAGGTGTCCCGGATGCTCCGTTCGATTCGGTTGAGCTGCGAGATGATGGCAATCATGATGACGGTGCGGCCGGTGATGGGGTCTACGGGGGCGCTGTGCCTTCCTATCCAGCCGGGACCGAGGTCCGCTACTACGTCGAGTGCTATGCCGGCGGAGTCATGTCATTCCACCCTCCTCGCACCGAACTGGGAGCGGATTCCTATATCGTTGATATGGAGCTTGCCCAGTTTAGCCCGGTCGTGATCAACGAATTGATGCCCCTGAACGAGGCCACCATCGCTGATCCCCAGGGAGAGCTTAACGACTGGGTTGAGCTGCACAACAAAACAGCCGAGACGGTTGATCTCTCCGGCATGTACCTCAGCGACAAGGAGGGCAATCCCAGGAAGTGGCAGTTCCCCGAGGGGACCACCATCGAGGGCGGGGGCTATCTGCTGGTATGGCTTGATGAGGACGGCAGCGACGAACCCGGGCTGCACGCCAACTTCAAGCTCACCAGTGAAGGGGAGATGCTCATGCTCGTCGATTCAGATGAGCGGGACAACCAGCTCCTGGACAAGACCGTTTACGGGGTGATGGAGGCTGACAGGAGTTGGGGACGTTACCCCAACGCTACCGGCGAATTCGATATCCTCCAGGCCACGCCGGGAGAGTCTAACGGTGGCGGTGGACCTGTGCCGGATGTTTTCACGCGCGGCGATGCCAACGATGACGGCAACGTCGATATCTCCGATGCGATCAAGTTGCTCGCCTACCTGTTTACCGGTGGTGAGGCTCCGGGTTGCCTCGATTCCGGGGACACCAACGATGATGGAGATCTCAATATTACCGACAGCATATTCCTGTTGAACTACCTCTTCACCGGGAACCTGGATTTGCCCATGCCCGTCTCGCTTTGCGGCGAAGACCCGACGGCAGACCAGCTCGATTGCGGGGCTTACAACACCTGTAACTGATGTCCCCGTATGCAGGATAGCCGGGTTTTCCGGTAACGGGCCCCTCCGCTCACTAGCGGAGGGGCCCGTTTTTTTACAGTGCACCGGCAGTGCGGGCTGAAATGCCTGTGCCTGAGGGGTTACAATCCGGGGCTGAAACCAATCCCTGTACCCAAGGACGAAATCGGAGAGTTGAAGGTATGCCCTCGAGATGCTTCCAGTTGCCTGCCTGTTCGGTGGCCCGGATTGTCGTGCTGCTGTTGTCGGTCTGTTTATTCCCTGTTGAGAGTGTTTCAGCAGCGGAGCCTGCCGCTTCCAGCCAGCTTGTTTTTCTTGGCACCTATACCAGGGGCGGCGAGAGCGAGGGGATCTACGTCTGCCGCCTTGATCTGTCCACTGGTGAGCTGAAGGATCTGAAGCTTGCCGCGAAGACGAGCAACCCCTCCTTCCTGGCTATCCACCCCGGCCGGAAATTCCTCTACAGCGTCAGCGAGATCGCTGATTTTAACGGCAAGAGAACCGGCGCGGTCAGCGCCTTCTCTATCGACACCAGGAGCGGCAAGCTGGGCTTCCTGAACAAGAAACCCTCCGGGGGCGGTGGGCCCTGCCACCTGGTCGTCGACCATGCGGGCCGGAACGTCCTGGTCGCAAACTACGGCGGAGGCAGCGTCAATGTCCTTCCCATTGGACCGGGCGGAAAGCTTGCCGATCCTACAGGCTTTGTTCAGCACAAGGGCTCGAGTGTCAATCCCAGGCGTCAGAAAGCGCCCCACGCCCATTCGATCAATCTCGATGTGAAGGGTAAATTTGCCTTCGCAGCAGACCTCGGGCTCGACAAGGTTCTCGTCTACCGCTTCGATGGTTCAAAGGGAACCCTGGTGCCCAATAAGGTGCCGTCGGTTTCTGTCGATCCCGGAGCAGGGCCCCGGCATTTTGCCTTCCGGCCCGATGGCCGTTTCGCCTACGTGATCAACGAGATGGTCTCAACGGTAACCGCTTTTTCCTATGATGCAGCGGCCGGTGTCCTTTCTCCTGTCCAGACGATCACCACCCTCCCGGCAGATTTCAAGGGCAAGGGAAACAGCACTGCGGAGGTGCAGGTCTCTCCCGATGGGAGGTTGCTGTTCGGCTCCAACCGTGGGCATGACAGCATTGCAGTCTTCTCGATTGACAATTCCACCGGCCGTCTGAGTGCGCTTGGGAATCAGTCCACCGGTGGAAACACCCCGCGGAATTTCGGGGTTGACCCGACCGGGCGCTTCCTCCTGGCCGCCAACCAGAATTCGGGTACGGTTGTCGTTTTTCGCATTAACGAAAAGGGACTTTCCCGGACGAAGTTCACCCTCGATGTTCCACGCCCGGTTTGCGTAAAGTTTCTTCCAGTTACCGAATGAAAAGAATCCGGGGTTTTCATCGAGCTTGTAGCCCCGGGGAGGTATTGCAGGATAAAATGGCCGGGCATTCCGGTTACCTGAGGAAGTTTGAATGTTAAGACTGCTATTCTCATCTTTGATGGCCCTCGTGGTTTCCTGCCTGGCCCTGGACTGTCTTTTTCCAGCGGACCTGGAACGCTATATCGCGGTTTTTTCCGACGGTTCCGTGCTGGAAGGAAACCAGCTTCAGAACTGGCACGATGCAAGGAGCAAGCCGGTCCTGGAAGGGACCAGCTTCGATAATCCCGCCAACCCCTTGCGCTGGCTGAGGGACCGCAGCCTGCGGGGAAAAGCTTACAAGTTTTCTTCCGGCAGCTACGTTGAGTTTACCGGCGGGGACCGCCTCCCGGGCAAGGTTGTCAGCGCCAGTTTTAATGATTATGGAGGCGCTGCATCTCACCTCCTGGTTGAGACCGAGGGTCAATTTGCGAGGCCCGGGAGGATCGCCAGAAAACATGTCCATATTCTTGCCTCGAAGGTGCGGAGGGTGGTCTGGGACAGGCTCGACAGGCGGCCCCTGACCCCGGGAGTTGCCTATCTTCGCAATGGGCAGGCTTTGAATTTTCGCCGCCTGCGCTGGGGCCCGGGATCGGTTTCAATCCTTCTCAGCGATGGGGTCCGGGAGCTGGCCTTTGCCCAGATCGCGGAGATCCACCCGGTGGATACTGCCCCCTGGGAAACTTATTACGATGAGCTCGCGGTGCTGGATCCGAACCTGGAGGGACGCCTTTTCAGGTTTGAAACGATTGACGGGCTGATTGCCACCTCCAGCCGATCCCGTTTCCAGGCCCTTGCCTTCAGTTCCCATGAGGAGCAGGAGCGCCTTGGAAGGATTCGGCAATCGTTGCAGGGGCAGCTGGCTAATTTTGAGAGGCAGAACAAGGCATCTCTCAAACGGATCGATGACCTGCAGAAGAAGCTCGATGAAGAGCTGAAAAAGCAGGCCGAGGCCGCCGCGCCGGGTGGCCGGGATGAAGAAAAGACCAGGGCGGCGACAGAGCGTTTTCTTTCCCAGATGGAGAAGAGGCTCAAGCGCCGCCTGGAAACTCATGACAGGCAGACCAGGACTCTTGAGAACAACAGGTTGCGCCAGTTGAAGAAGGTTCCCGAGGAGGCCAGGAAGGTCGAGATCGCGGCGTTCAGGAAGGACCGCCAGCGCCAGAGAGAGCAGATCGCGAAGCAGATTGCCGAGGAGGCGCGAAGAACGAAGAACCAGAGGGAAGAACAGGATCGCCGCAAAATCGACAGGGTGCGTGGGCTCAAGAGGGACAATCTCAAGCGCCTGCGGAAATCGAAGACTGCGGATGAGCTCCTGCGGCGCATCGATGAATACAACAACTGGCGCTTTGCGATGGAACGGATCGAACAGAAAGTCGACATGATCAAGGGCGGGGGCGGGGGGCCTGACAGCTGGCAGCACATGGTGCAGCCGGCGTGGTCGCTGGATCCCATCTGGGTTCCCTTCAACCAGATTCACACCTATATGTTCTTCAAGCCCGAGGAGGTCCCACTCTCGAGATTTGCTCCGGATGAATTCAACGAAAGGCATTACCTTGCGAAGCCCGCCGGGTGGAGAGTCGACCGGAACACCAGGAACGCGTTTCTCTCGAGTGCAGCCAGGGAGTACGGCTGGGGGTATTCCGTACATGCCTACAATGAAATGCATTTTGATCTTCCGTCCCTGGCGAGTGGGTTCAGGTCTCGTATCGGACTGGACCGCCAGGTGGGGGATGGAGGCTGCGTTGTCGGGCGTGTTTTCTTCGGCACCAGGGACTCGAGCCCCCTCTACCAGAGTCCATTCCTCGTTGGCAGCTGGCAGGCAGCCGATACCGGGGACCTGGTATTCCCGGCTGCAAAAGAGGGGCGCAGGCGACTGATCCTGCAGGCGGACACAGCCCATGACCAGGGGGTTTCCTCGGTCGATCCGTTCGATATTCGGGATATGGTTGACTGGCTGGAGCCGGTTCTTCGCCTCGACCGTCAACGGCTTGTCAAGGTCGTGAAAGACCGGATCCATCGTAACGTTCCCGCCTGGAAAGACTGGTCTCCCGTTCTCGGCAAGGGGTCCATCTGCAGGTGGCAAATCCCGTTTGAGGACAGGGGCGAGGGTAAGTTCTTCCCCGCGTTGTCCCTGCAGGGCGAACCGATTGCATTGAGCCGGCAGGTACCGGCAGCTCCGTGGCGTAAATGGCTGCAGGTGGACATGAGCGAGGTCAATGCGCTGCGGCCCGATTCTTCGATTCTCTCGGTCCGGGTGGATGGGCGGGAGCTCAAGCCGGTAGCGCTGCCACGCCGCCAACCCTGGCAGGTCGGATCGATCCCCCTGGTCTACGACCTGGGGATCAACAAGGATTCTTCCATCAATGTCGAGGTTACGCAGAAGCCCAGGGAGGCTGTTTTCTGCTGGCGTAAACTGGAGATATCCAGGGCCCTGCCGGCGGTTTACGGGCTGGCAACTTTGCTTGAAGAGGCTGGAGGGAAAGACCTCCAGCTCACCCAGGCTGTTGCCCGGGTGCTGAAGTCGGTCCGGCTCAATTTTGATGAGAAGAAGACAGCTCTCGAGCTTTTCCGTATGGGAGCGGAGATCAACTACCGGAAATCTTCGCCCATCGCGACGATCAAGCTCATTGGCAGCAAGGATCTCTGGAAGGTCACCTCGAGCCATTCCCAGCCCGGCCAGTTCGCCGTCGGCAATGCTGTTGACGGTAATCCCGCCACCCGCTGGACATCACAGGCCAGCCAGCATCCCGGCATGTGGTTCCAGGTTGAGCTTCCTACTCCTACGGCGGTCGGGGGAGTCAGGTTGATCACGCATGGAACGAAAGACCATCCGGTCAGCTACGATGTAAGAGCATCGATGGATGGGGTGAGATGGTCCGGGTCGATGGCCAAGGGGCTCGGTAGTTCCCCCGTGACGGAGACGGTCCTCGGGCCGGTGGATGCGAAGTTCATTCGCATCCAGCAGACGGGAAAGACGACCCTGTGGTGGTCGATCCATGAGATTGATATCCTGGAGCCGGCGACATCCGATGTGATTTCATCGGTCCTGCTGGGTGAAAAGTGGCGTGGGGGAGATGAGAGCTTTGCCCTGCTTAAAAGGATTCCGACCTTGAGCGTGATCCATTTTTCCGGGCCGGTCAGAAACAGCCCCGATGCGCGGGCCGATCTGCAGGCCAGTATCGGCTCCATCCACTTCGAGGAGCATGAATGCATCCCGTCTCACTCCGGGACCCCGATGTGTTCCTTCAACATGATCAACAAGACGGGGAAGAATCTGACGGTTACCTGGGTCGGCTTTGATTCCAAGCCGGTTGGCTATCCCGACCTGGCGGCCGGTGAGAGTTCGATCAGGGCTTCTTACGTTGGCCACAGGTGGGAAGCGCAAATTGATGGCCGCAGGGTGGGCTTCTATGTTGTCGAGCCGGGACTCGACTGGGTTGTAACGGATGGAAAATAAGTCGGGCAGTTCCTGGTAAGGCTTCCCCCTGGTGGGTTGCCCAGGATGCCCCTGGTCGAGGAGATAGACAAGTGAGTGGAGTTACTCATTATTGCCTGCGCTGTTACAACCAGATGAATATTTCAGCTGCTGCTGAAGATGCTGCTGCAGCAGCTGAAGCTTCTTGCGCGCACTGTGACCTCCCCTACGATCCGCAGGATGAGAAGACCTTTGTTTCTTTCGATGTCCTGTCACCCTGGGCGGCTTACCTGCTTGCTTTTCTTGTCCTGTTATTCGGTACAGGTTTTATCCTGGGACTGGCGGAGGATAATCCGATGAGCAACTTTTCAGGAGAGGAGTTTGAAGTTGCCGCAGCTGGCAACAGTTTCTCCGATACCCGGCAGCATATAGGGTGGGCACTGGTTTTTGGTCTGCCGATCTGCATGGGAGCGGTGCTGGGTTATACCTCGAGTCCAAGGCGCTTCAAGATCTGGCAAAAGGTCATTTTTGGCGTCCTGTTGTTCTGTGGGTTGATGGTCACTGTCGGCCTGGTTTCCCAGCTGCGATTATTTGGCGCTATGGCAGGCGGCTTCGGCATGGGAATGTTCTGTATGGTGATGCTGGGCCTGGTATTCATACTGCCCTTCATGCTGGGCGATTGGCTTGGCTACGCGATTCGGCGCCGGGACGAGAGGAAGAAACGAAACTGGAAATGGGTGAAGGTGGTGGTTTTCCTGTTGCTTCCTTTCGGTCTCGATTCTGTTGAGCGCCTGGTCCCCCGTGGTGAGGACCTGGCTACCGTCGAGACCCAGGCTGTTTTCGAGGTTCCGCAGGAGCGCGCCTGGAACTCGATTGTCTTTTATGAGCAGATTGAGCACGAGCCCCCGTTCCTTTTGCGGTTGGCTCTTCCACGCCCGGTGGGAGCTGTCGGCGTAAAAGCCGCGGTCGGTGACACCAGCCGTTGCGAGTATGAAAACGGCTACCTGGTCAAGAAGGTCACCGAGCATGACGATGGCCGGGTGCTGGGCTTCCGGGTCATTGAACAGAAGCTCCACTTCGAGCACGATCTTGAACTCCGCGAGGGCAGCTTCCGGTTAGAGCCCGGGCCTGAACCGGGGACGACCCTGGTCACGCTGACGACCACCTACAGGCGGCTGACCTACCCGGCGTTTATCTGGCAACCGGCTGAGACCCTTATCCTTCATACCCTCCATGGACATGTGCTGGCGGGGATGCGCGCCAATGCGGAAAAAGAGATCACGGTCGAACCCGGGGCGGAGATCCCCGGTCCCGTGGGCCTGCTGGAATTGCCGGGTCGCCGGGAATCGGTCAAATAAGTAACCTCATTGCGATTATTCGTTCACCTGTAACCTGCATCGGGAGACTGTTTTCATTCATGTGTATTCAAATGGCCAGGGTGGTTTTGTTCGCGGTATTGGTGCCCGCCTGTGTTCTTCTTTTTTCTACCGAGGAAAAATTCAAGGCCCTGTTTGATGGGAAGAGTCTCGAGGGGTGGGTCCAGCATGGGGGCAAGGCTACCTACAAGATCGAGAAAGGGGTGATCGTCGGGACAGCGGTTCCCGATACACCCAACAGCTTTCTCTGCACCCGCAAGCACTATGGGGATTTCATCCTGGAGCTCGACTTCAAGGTCGACCCGGCGCTCAATTCCGGAGTCCAGGTTCGCAGCCATGTCTATGACAAGGACACGACGGTCCAGATCCGGGGGAAAAAGCGCAAGAAGAAGGCCGGCACCGTTTATGGCTACCAGGTGGAGATCGATCCGTCGGAGAGAGCCTATTCCGGTGGAGTTTACGATGAGGCCCGCCGGGGCTGGCTGAATGATCTCAAGGACAATGAGCCGGCCCGCAAGGCATTCAAGCAGGGCGAGTGGAACAGCTTTCGAATCATCTGCAAAGGTGATTCGATCAAGACCTGGATCAATGGCGTCGCCGCTGCTGATTTCAAGGATTCCATGACGGCAAAGGGTTTTATCGCCTTGCAGGTCCACGGTGTTGGAAAACACAAGGAGCGTGCCGGTAAGCAGGTTCGCTGGCGTAATATTCGCATTACGGAGCTTTGAGCGTCTTTACGGGAAGAAGGCCCGGGACCCGATTTCCTTGTGTTGGTCCAGGAGAACTTGTATTCTCAGGGTGTAAGTGGACATGTTCCACGGCGTATAACCTGAAGGAAAACCCTATGAGAATTCTTCTCGCTATCGGCCTTACAGTCCTGGCTCTCTCCATCCATCCTGCTCTCTGGGCCGGCTGAAGCGGAGGCTGTGGTAGCCTCGTTGGGGTTAAATTACCTACGATTAACTGGGAAGCTGCAAAGGTCATCGCCCAGGCCGCTGAAGAGGGCGAAGAAGAGCCCGAGAGCGATGGCCGCACGAAGGTAAAGAAAGGCCGCAAAAAGGGAGAAGCTTCCGAGGGGAAATTTGAGCTCTCTGTGATCAAGGAATCTGCCGCAAGCGGCAAGCCGGTCATGTTCTTTGTTCACGGTAATTGCAACGGCGCTGCGGGGGTCGCCTGCAAAACCATGGGTAAGCTCATCCTGCGCCAGAAACTGGTTACCGACCAGGCCAGGAACTTCCACGCAGTTGAAGTTGACGCCCGGAAGATCGATTCATCGCTCGCAAAGCGCTATAAGCTGAGGGTCTCGCCTTCGCTGGTCTTTGTCGACTGTACCGGAAAGGTGATTACGGTCCTTCCCGGAAAACGGAGCGCCAAGCAGGTCGCCTCGGTCATGAAGGCGGTTTCCGCCCGCAATGAAAAGGTTCGCAAGGCGAAGAAAAAGCCGGTTTCCTGAGCCCCCCGGAAGCTTGTCAGTTTTCTTTCCCGGGCCTGCGTGGGAAGGGACTTCTCGATGGTCTCCGCGAGTTGCCTTCAGGGCGCCTGCCGCGGTCCCCTCTTGACCTCCGGTTGCTCGATCTGGGCACATAGCCTTCCCTGCCATCTGTAAGCTGGCTGAGAATCGAGGAGGTCCGGGCCTGGATGAAATCAGCCAGCATGGGTTTCTGCTGCATTCCAATTCGGGCACCGGAGCGATCTCCAGGGCGAGGCAGGGCTTCCTGTTGTCTGCCGGGGGCCCCGCCTGTCTTCGATTTCGTGAAGTTGGCTTTGAACCGGACCGGGTCGGTGTTGCGGTCTTTTGCAACTGCCGGACCGATGACCTCGAGAATCTTCTGCATCCTCACCCGGATGGTTTCAGGCTTGAACGGCCCGGCAAGAACGGCTTCTACCTGTTTGCGGTATTCAGCCCGCGCCGATTTAATTTTCAGGATCCGTGACAGCAGCCGCATTCCATCGGCATAGGGCTGGCTGATGCTCAGGTCGGTCTGCTGCGCTGCGTTCCCGGCGCTGCGGTGGCCGGCGAAGGTGCTGTTGACGTCCCAGGGGATCCAGTGGAACTGCCCGGTGCTTTCGGGAAGGTAGATGTAGAAGTTGTGTCCCCGCAGCAGGAAGCTGTCGAGGTGGGAAAGCACCGCGTGCAGCGCCGTGAATTTCAGGAATGCGGGAAGATCTACGTAGCCGGATATTTTTTCAGCGAATTCCTCATCGGAGCTTTCCTCAACGAAGCGGGTGAACTCCACGAGGCGCTTGCCGTATTCTGGCGGCGCTGTTGTCTTGGGGACATAGGAGTGCTCGTACTCTTCCCATTTTTCACCGAGGTAGGGGAAGGAGTTGTTGCGTTCGGGCTTGAGGAGCAGCCCCTTGCGGGTCCCGAAACGGTCCTTGAGGAAGGAGCCGTTGACCTGCTCCACCATGGTGTAGAGCCCGAGGTACTCTTTCTCCTTCCTGTCACCGATCTGCAGGTAGACCCTGGCGAAAGCTGTCCTGCAGGAAGGAAGCCCCATGTCATTGAACATCAGGTAGGCGAGTGTTTCCCTGGCCTGTGAGGGATCGAGAATGTTGTTGTTGAGGTTGAGCTTGGTCAACCCGAGAAACTCCTGATTCTCGACTACCCGGTTGAAGTCGATCTTGAAGGATTTCTTCTTCGTATTGCCGGCGGATGAATAGCTCGAGTTTCCCTTGTAGCGCAGGCCCACCTTGAGAGGGTCGTGGCCGGCGATTACCACCTCTCCCTCTGCGTATGGGAAGTCCCTGTCGAATCCTCTCCCTCCCTCCGGCGTGAGGGCGCTGTAGCGGTCCTCGCTGATACGGATGTTCACATCCCAGAGCTTTGCATAGCCGAAGAGCTCAGCTGCCGAGGAGGGCTTTTCGATTGCAGTGGAGGCGGCCGGGCAGGCAACCAGGCCGCCCAGGGCAAGGAAGATCCTGGAGAGTGTGAGATTCATGTCCATGTTCGCCTGGTGAATTGGAATAATGGGCTTTTCAATATATCCGGTGATCGGATGAGTGCCATGGCGATCTTTGGCGCTACCCGGTAAACCCCGGTAACTCCGGCTTGCTTC
>JAYGDV010000352.1:0-2523 GCA_046582735.1 Planctomycetota bacterium | reverse complement strand
GAGGATCGCCTGGTGCTCCTGGCGCAAAACCCGGAGACAATCGCCTGTCTCGACAGCCGTCTCCTGCAGCGCAAGCAGCTCGAGGCTGGCGCTGAACGCCCCCTGCCGGGAATCAACAAATCGCAGGCCCGACGGGCTCTTCTCGATTTTCCAGCCGGCGGGAGGCTTGATCGAAACCCCGGGAACCGGCCCGTCAACATATTCGCCCAGCCGCGGGGCCTTATCCTCCCTGGCAGTTGCTCCGGCCTCTTCCCCGCCTCCAGCTAACTTCCGGACCGGAGTTTTTTTACCAGGGGAAACTCCCGGCCTCACTGCGGGTGCCCTTTTCCCGGCGGAACCGGACGAAGATGCTGTTTCAGCAAGGCGCTGGAGCAGCTCACGCGGATCCCCTGGAAGATCCCCGGTGGCCGTGGCCGGCGTGCGGCCAGCTTTATTACCCGCAACCTTCTGCACCGGTACCGAGGACTTCTCAGTGTCCGCCTGGTCGCTGCCGTCATAGACGACCGCCGCGATAAAGCGCTTGTAAATCCGCATCCTGCCGCCCTCGACCCCCACCACGACACCTTCATCACCTCTCTCGACGATGGGGCCGCGAATCACCCGGCCATTTTTCAGGTAAACCGTTCCTGCGCATACGGGGGATAAAAGCGCCCAGAGAACAAAGGCAACCACGGGGCAGAGCTGGATAAATTTCAACCTGGAAAACATTTCAGTGATCCCCTTCCACCGCAGGTGAACGAACCTCCAGCCCTCGCTTGAGGGCAGCTCTCAGCGAACTGCGAAGACCCGGTATCGCATCCGCGGTGGCAGGGTTTGCAGCGGGACTCTCAATACCGACTGCGGAGGAATCAACGGTCCCAACGGGCCCGTCTCCGCGCTCGGCAGTTGCAAATGAGGTGTAGAGAGCGGTGAGCACCACTGCCAGCAGCAGGGCGGCTCCAACCGGTAGCCACACACCGAAACGAAGATGCAGCCGCTTCAGCCTGGAAGCTGCGGCTTGCAGGAAACTCCTGCCATCTTCCTCTCTCTGCATGACCGGTCCGGACGGATAGTCCATTTTTGACTCCTCTGCGCTGGTCTTCACTTCCCGCGACGATTCTAACCCGCAGATCAGCCCAAAAGGGGCTCATCTGACTCCTGTACAAGAATACTCTGTAGATGCCTGATCGTCAAACTGGCTAAAAGACGTAAGACATTACAGCTAAGGGTCTTATAATTCCCTATAGGACTTTAATGAGTCCCGTGGCAACAAAAAGGCCCGAAGTTGCGTCTTTTACAGTGAGATCCGAAACTGTGGAAAAAACTGGAGATAGGAAACAAGACGGGGATCGACAAGGCCACGAGGCCGAAACCGCCCCCCTGAAGAGCGATCCTGGGCTGATTTCTGAAATTCTGCTCGAAAGCGGATTGGAAGAAAAACAGGAAGCCTACAGGATCCTGGTCGAGCGTTATTGGAAGCTCGTGATCATAACACTGAAAACACGGCTTCCAACCGGGACAGATACTGAAGGTCTTGCCCAGGAAGTTTTTATCCGGGCCTTTCGCTCACTGGAGAAACTCACAAACCCGAAGGCCTTTGCCGGCTGGCTCCTGAGAATCACCCAGAACCTTGCTACCGACCAGCTCAGAAAACATCTCAGATCCAGATCGGTCGAAAGCTACGATCCCAGTGTCCTCGAGAACCATCCGGCAGCCAGCCAGGCAACCGAAGGAATCGAAAGCCGGGTAGAGATTCAGGACGAACTGGAAAAAGTCATGCACGCTATCGCAAAATTACCAGAGCGCTACCAGGCCGTGCTGACCCTGCGCTACCTGAAGGGGCTTTCCAACAGAGAAATCGCCGGACACCTCGCCGAGCCGGATGGAACCATCCGCAACCGCCTGTTCCGGGCTCTCGACAAGCTGAGAAGCCTGCTGAAGAAAACTCCAACCGGGAACAGGAGAACCGGAGCGAGAGAAAGCAAAACGAGGAACCTCCAATGACCAGTGACAACAACAAGAGCGGAGATTCCAGCAGGCATTCCCCCCACGGCGAATCGGTGCTGGAAAAAGACCTTCTCCAACACCTCGAGGAATACAACCTGGGCGAAGCCGAGGTCAGGACCCTCGTTGAAATCGACAGCCTTCTTCGGCAGAACTTCCAGGATATCGAAAACGGGATCGCCCCTGTCGACGAAGACCAGCTCAGCGGGATTCTTGACGAAGTACAGGCAGCTCCCGAGGTCGCCGTCCTCAAAAGAACCCGCAGGTCCATCCGCCTGATCCTCTGGATCACGATCTCCCTCGTCAGCCTGCTGGGCGCCTATGGACTCATTGCCCTGGTGCTGAAGGTCGGCGGCTTCTAAGCTGCAGAGAGCCTCTCACTCGCCCCGGGGGTTTGCCGGGCGGTCAAGCTGGTCGCGAAGGCTGCCGGGAACCGCCTCGCTGCCGGTCGGCGGCTTGCCTGCCGACCCGGTCGCGGGATCGATCCCAGTTGTACCTGGTTTCAGGGAAGCGGGAGAATCAATTGCGGAAGCCTTCTGA
>JAYGDV010000317.1:0-4263 GCA_046582735.1 Planctomycetota bacterium | reverse complement strand
GGTTTCGGTAAGTACAGCGGTGTCGGTCATCGGTGCACGTCCTTTCCCCCGTCCATTTGATGCGTTTTATCCAACCCCGCGGAGTCCGCCCCCGCGAGGTCTGCCTTGTTGACCCCCGAAAAATATGCCGGCCCGGTGGTCTGGGAAATTCTCCAGATTGAAAGCAGGAGACCTATCTGGGCCATCGTCACGCAGAGGCCCGTTCCACCGAAGGTCACCAGCGGAAGCGGAATTCCCTTTGTCGGAGCGCTTGCGGTCACCACTGCGATATTGAAGGCTGCCTGCATCCCCAGGGAGAGAATGATGCCGGCACCCAGCAGGTAGCCAAAGGAATCCTTTGCGCCGCGGGCGATCATCACGCCCGACCAGAGCAGGACCAGGAAGAGCGCAATGACGCAGAGACAACCCACCAGCCCCATCTCCTCTCCGATGACTGCGAACACGAAGTCGGTGTGCGCCTCGGGCAGGTAACGCAGCTTCTGCATCCCGGCCCCGATTCCCATTCCAGTAACGCCTCCCGAACCCAGGGCCCTCAGCGAATGGCGCAGCTGGTGCAAACCCTCCGGATTGAGAAGCCCCTGGAACCTGTGAACGATCATGTCCCACCTCACGTAGGTAAAGAGCGCAAGGAAGGGGGTAAAGACGGCGACGGGCGCCAGGAAATAGCGCCAGCGCATCCCGGCGATCATCATGAGGATAATCGCCAGTCCGAGGATAAAACTCGAGGTGCCGAGATCCGGCTCTATGAGGATGAGGCCCCAGAGCAGGCCGACTCCCAGGGCCGCGGGTGCAAAGCCCTTCCAGAACTTCCTGGTTCTCGCCGGGTCCTGGCAGATATAGCCGGCAAGAAAGACCAGGATGGTTATCTTCGCCACCTCCGATGGCTGGAAACGAATTCCTCCTCCAAGCGGAAGCCACCTGCTGGACTGGTTGACCCGGATACCAAGCCCCGGAACCATCACCAGCGCCAGCATCACGAGGGTCAGGATCAACCCCAGCTTGTAGTACTTCTGCAGGATCCGGTAGTCGCTCATGTAGGTGAAGTAGCAGATCGCTCCCGAGATACCGATCCACATCAGCTGGCGCTTGAGGAAGAAAGAGGTGTCCTCGGTGATGAGATAGTGGAAGGCGCTGGCGCTGAATACCATGACTGCGCTGAGAGCGAGCAACAGGAACACCGATGAGAGCAGCGTCTCCTTGGCGTTGATGTTGTATTTAAATGCCGGGATTTTCATGATCTGAGACTCACAACCGATACCAACGCGAAGAGAGCAGATGCCACCCAGAAGCTCAGGGTGACCTTCGTCTCGCTCCATCCCTTAAACTCAAAATGATGATGAAGGGGAGTGCACCTGAAGATCCTCCTGCCGGTGAACTTGAAGCTCATCACCTGGAGGAACACCGACACGGTCTCTGCCACGAGGACTCCCCCCACCAGCACCATGAGCAGCTCCTGCTTGCAGAGTACGGCGATCAGGCCGAGCGCCCCGCCCAGGCTGAGCGAACCTACATCTCCCATGAAAATCCTGGCCGGGTGGCAGTTGAACCAGAGGAACCCCAGGCAGCCTCCCACGAGCGCAGCAGCGAAGACGGCAATCTCCGCTCCACCCTCAACGTGGGGAATCCGCAGGAGTGAGCTGGCGTCGCTGCTGCCGGCAAGAAGTGCAACCACCACGAAGGTGACCCCCACCAGCACACTGCAGCCGGCGGCGAGGCCATCGAGTCCATCAGCGAGATTGACGGCATTGGATGATCCAGCCAGCACTATGCACACCAGCGGGATGTAGAGAATCCCGAGAGAAAAACCCGCATCCTTGAAGAAGGGCAGACTCAGGGTGGTTGCCGGATCGGCAGCGGATGCAAGGTGAACAACCGGTGGATACCAGTAGAGAAGGCACCCCGCCGAGATCCCCAGGGCACATTGGTAAAAGAACTTTGTCCTTCCGCGTATTCCTTTTTTCGACCCGGGCCCCAGCTTCACCAGGTCGTCGACCAGCCCGATGGCCCCGAACGCGAGCGTATAGCCCAGGAGCATGAGAACCATGCTGCTGTCGAGCTTCGCCCAGAGCAGTGTTGCCACACCTGCGGCGACCAGGAAGATCACCCCTCCCATGGTCGGCGTATCCGCCTTGTGGCCGTGGAGGGTATCGAGGTGGGCTGAATCTCCCTTGGTGGTCTGCTCCAGCATGCCGCGGCGGCCAAGCCAGGAGATAAACCGGCTGCCGAAGAGGATGGCGATGACAAACGCTGAGCCGGCCGCAAGCAGAACGCGGTACTCGACGTTCTGCGTCAGGGCGGTGAGCAGGGAGCTCTCTGTCAATCGCTGGATGTATTCAAACAAATGGTTGTTTCCCGTTCGGCCTGCATGGCCGTTACTCTCAATTCCTCCGCCAGCGGGCCCAGGCCCACGGCGTTCGATGCCTTGAAAAGAATCATGTCGCCCGGCTTGATTTCCGCTGCGAGGTACCCCTTCGCCGCACGAAGGTCCTCAAAATGTACCGTGGTTGTTTCCTCTGCCCGCCCGAGGCTCTGCAGCTCCTCGACAAAAGCCTCCGAAAGATGGCGGCTGTCTCCACCGGTCGTAACCAGGATATTCATGGCGAACCCGGCAAGGCTGCGGCCGAGCTCCTCGTGGTAATGCCGGGAGCTCTCCCCGAGCTCGCGCATTTCACCGAGCACGGCGATGTTGCGCCCTTCCACCGAGTCCCCGCAAAGGTCCGCGAAGGCGCCGAAGGCCGCCTCCATCGAACAGGGGTTCGCATTGTAGGAGTCGTCGACAAAAACCGCGTCTCCCCCGGTCTGCACATTGAACCTGCCCGGGGGGAGGCTGCAGAGAGCAAGTCCCCGGCGGATCGAGGCGGGACTCAGCCCGAGGTCGAGGGCTACGGCAATGGCGCCACTGGCGTTGACGACGTTGTGCTCACCGGGCAGCTCGAGCGTATATTCCTCTTCGCTGACCCTGAACAGATGGCCGGCCCGGGAGGACTCTGCGCGTAGTCCTTTCTCAAGGGGAAAACCAGCCTCCGGGGAACCGAAGGTTCTCGGCTCCTGGTCGAGCCGGGAGCAGAACACCTCGTAGCCCGGAACTCCCGGGTTCAGGTAGACCTGCCCGCCGGCGGCGAGACCGTCGAGAATCTCCGCCTTGGCCTCGATGACTCCGTCGATCGTCTCCAGCCCCTCGAGATGCGCCTCCGCCACGGTGGTGATCAGGATCCTCTCGGGCCTTACCCTGCTCGAGAGGTAGGACAGCTCTCCCTTTGCGGAGGTGCCCATCTCAACCACCAGGTGTTCGGTATCTTCGTCCGCCTCCAGCAGCGTCAGGGCCACTCCGAGACGGTTGTTGAAGCTCTTGGGGGCTGCGGCAACCGTGAATTCCGTACCCAGGATGCTCCTGAGAAATTCCTTTGTCGTTGTCTTTCCCACGCTGCCGGTGATCGCAACCACCGCAAAGGAGAGCTCTCTTCGGTTATGAAGAGCAAGGTCTTCGAGGGCGCCCAGCGTGTCGGCAACCTTCACAAGCCGCCGGCCGGGCTCCAGGGAGTCCTCGCGGCTTGAAAGGCTCGCCACTGCTCCCTGCTCAAAAGCCGCTGAAATGAAATCATGCCCATCATGGTGCTCACCGACGAGGGGGATGAAGAGCTCGCCGGGCCTGAGCGTACGGCTGTCGGTACAGATGCCGGTGGCGGCCGGGTCGTCCCCGGCCACCGGCTGCGGAACTCCACCTGTCGCCTCGATGATCTCCGAAAGGCGCATGGACTTCATCCGCGTCCTCCCCATCCCGGAACCGGGCACCCGCCTCTGTAGTCACTCAACAAACGCCTGCTCATGCGGGGCAAACCTCTTTCAGGAACTCCTCGGCGACCTCACGGTCGTCGAAATGAATCCTCTCCCTGTTGCCGAACTCCTGGTAGTCCTCGTGCCCCTTACCGGCGATCAGCACGGTGTCACCTGGACTGGCCATACGGATCCCGAGACCGATCGCCGCGCGGCGATCCTCCTCGAGGGTTACTTCATCCTTGTCTTCGATACCGTCCAGGATTTCCGCCAGGATCTTCTTCGGAGACTCGCTCCTGGGATTGTCCGAGGTCAGGATTATCCTGTCGGAACCATTTTCAGCCACCTTCCCCATCCGGGGCCGCTTGGCCGTATCACGATCACCCCCGCAACCGAAGATGGTAATCAGCCTCCCCGGCGTCACCGGGCGCAGGGCGGAAAGCACCGCCTCGAGCGCCCCATCTGTATGGGCGTAATCGACAACCACCT
>JAYGDV010000292.1:0-1508 GCA_046582735.1 Planctomycetota bacterium | reverse complement strand
CGTTCGAGGGAAATTCGTCGGCCTCGATACAAGGGATTGCATCGTCGTGGCTGATCGGAGGATCATTGGGACCGTTGGGGTGAAGGATCTCGTTATCGTTGAGACCGAAAACTCGGTACTGGTTTGTCATCGTGACTCCGCTGAGAGGGTTCGGGATCTTGTGCAGGAAATGGACAATCGCAGGGATGCGGCCGATTCATAGCTGGTGGCCGGCGAATTCGAGGCCGGGCAGGAACAGGTTTTCAGATGGGTAAACTCCTCGGACTTGATCACGGAGACAAGCGTTTCGGTATCGCTTTGAGCGATGCAGGCAAGGTCATTGCTACTCCCCGGTTTGTGGTCGAGGGAGAAGATGCACTCTGGCAGAAGCTTTATTCCCTGGCGCGGGAAGAGGACATCGAGGCTGTTGTGCTCGGGCTTCCGCTGAATATGGATGGTACCGAAGGGCCCCGTGCCAGGAAGGTCGTGGCGTTTTCGCGGGTCCTTGAGGAAAAGACCGGTCTGCCTGTGCACTTCCACGATGAGCGTCTGAGCAGCTTCGAGGCAGAGAGTGCCCTCTGCGAGGCGGGCGTCTACGGCAGCAGGCGCAAGAGCCGAGTAGACATGGTTGCCGCACAGATCATTCTGCAGGGTTATCTGAACCAGATGAACGAGGAACCTCCGGTAACGGGAGATTGAGCGGCCTGGGGACGTTTTTTTCCCTCATTTGCCCCTCTTTAGCTTGCCCGGGTACTGCCCTGTGTTAGGATAGCGGGCTTAATAAACAGAATTCAGTAGTAAGTGATAATAGAAGGCCAGTTTAGGAAGAATGGAAATAACCGAGATGACGCGTTCGGCAGTCGCCGAACATTTTGCCCGCAAGAAAGGTGATACGGGCAGCCCCGAGGTGCAGATAGCTCTTTTCAGTCAGCGAATCAAGGCTCTCACCGAGCACCTTAAGGTACATAAGAAGGACCATGCAACCCGCCGTGGACTTCTCATGCTTGTAGGCCAGAGGGCCAAGTTGCTGCGATATCTCGCCCGAGAGGATATCGAGCGTTATCGAGCGCTGATTGGTGAGTTGGGTCTTCGCCGCTGACCGCCGCTGAAATGGGTACATTCGTTTCCCGGCTGGTCACTTCCACAGTGGTCAACCTGCAGGTTGACCGTGGAACGCAGAGCGAAGGCGAGAAGCAATGAAACAACATTCAACTCTTCCGGGGTTGAATCGAGGCAGAGCCGCAAAAGAGCGGCAAGGCGGCATTGGAAGGCTGAAAAAACAGCCTGGCCGCGAATCGCGACAGCAGCAAGGAGGCTGGAAGGAAAGATAACAGTACAAGAAGCGGATCCCCGATCAGCCGGGGTTCCAAGAGGTGACAGGTAAGAAATATTCAGTATTAGCAGTAGAAGAAATAAAGAAAAAGATGACAGCAAAAGTAGAAAAAGAAATTGCAGGCAGGACCTTGACCATCGAGACCGGGAAGATTGCCCGGCAGGCAAACGGAGCGACCACCGTCAGGTATGGTGAT
>JAYGDV010000178.1:0-1671 GCA_046582735.1 Planctomycetota bacterium | reverse complement strand
TCTGGGAAGGAAACGACCCGGGTGATTCCAAGAAGTTGACCTACCAGGAACTCTACAGGGAGGTCTGCCGTTTTGCCTCGGGCCTCCGTTCACTTGGGGTTTCCAAGGGCGACCGGGTTTGTATTTACCTGCCGATGGTTGTCGAATTGGCGGTCGCCGTCCTGGCGTGTGCCCGCATCGGGGCTGTTCACAGCGTGGTGTTCGGTGGATTCAGCGCTGATTCTTTACGGACGAGAATTCTTGACTCCACCTGCAGCATCGTCGTTACGGCCAACGAGGGCTTGCGTGGCGCAAAGACGATTCCACTTAAGGAGATTACCGACGAAGCCATTGAAGGGCTTGAATGCGTCAACAGGTGTGTTGTTTTTCAGCGCACTGCGACGGACGTCAATATTCAGGATGGGCGCGATGTCTGGTGGCACGACCTGGTGGCCGGCCAGCCGGAAAGCTGCGAACCGGAGGTCATGGATGCCGAAGACCCCCTGTTTATTCTTTATACCTCCGGCAGCACCGGCCCGCCCAAAGGAGTTTTGCATACTACGGCCGGTTACCTGCTCTATGCCTCACTGACCCATGAACTGGTCTTCGACTACCATCC
Organism: Planctomycetota bacterium; assembly: GCA_046582735.1. GTDB lineage: Bacteria > Planctomycetota > UBA8108 > UBA8108 > UBA8108 > UBA8108. The sequence goes on along the minus strand of JAYGDV010000178.1, from coordinate 1,073 downwards.
CGGCGATGTTTACTGGTGTACCGCGGACATCGGCTGGATCACCGGGCACAGCTATATCGTCTACGGCCCCCTGGCTAATGGTGCAACGACTCTCATGTTCGAAGGGATTCCTAATTACCCTGATCATGGCCGATTCTGGGAGGTCGTAGAAAAATACGATGTGAATGTTTTTTATACCGCCCCCACGGCGATTCGAGCACTGATGGCACAAGGCACGGAGTGGACGGACTCGCACGAGATGCCTTCGCTTCGGTTGCTGGGTTCCGTCGGAGAACCCATCAATCCTGAGGCCTGGCGCTGGTACCATGAAAATGTCGGCAAGGGCCGATGTCCCATTGTTGACACCTGGTGGCAGACAGAAACAGGCGGCATCCTGATTACTCCATTGCCGGGTGCGACCGAAACCAAGCCAGGTTCTGCAACACTTCCCTTTTTCGGCATAGAGCCCGTTCTTGTTGATGATGATGGCAATGAGTTGGAGGGGGTTGCCGGCGGAAACTTGTGTATTCGCAGCCCCTGGCCATCGATCATGAGAACGGTTTATGGTGATCACGACCGTTTCAAGGCAGTCTACTTTTCACAATTCCCCGGCAAGTATTTCACTGGTGATGGCTGCCGGCGGGATGAGGACGGCTATTACTGGATCACCGGCCGGGTGGATGATGTCATTATTGTCTCCGGACACAATATGGGCACCGCCGAGGTGGAAAGTGCCCTGGTGGCACACCCTTCCGTGGCCGAGGCTGCGGTTGTCGGAATGCCGCATGAGATCAAAGGGCAGGGCATCTATGCTTTCGTGACCCTGGCCAATGGTGTCGAGCCGGGAGACGAGCTGAAAGCGGGGCTGGTGGAGCATGTGCGCGCCCAGATTGGCCCCATTGCGTCTCCGGACCGCCTTCAGTTTGCGCCAGGATTGCCCAAAACACGCAGCGGCAAGATCATGCGGCGAATCCTCAGGAAAATAGGGAATGGAGAAACGGACGATCTTGGAGATATCACAACCCTGGCGGATCCGGCCGTTCTGGATAATCTCCTCGAAGGCGCAAAAGCACTCTGATTCCCCTATTTTCTTG
>JAYGDV010000017.1:0-6251 GCA_046582735.1 Planctomycetota bacterium | reverse complement strand
AGGAATCCTGACTGTATCTGACCGTGCCAGCCGTGGTGAGTACGAAGACCGCGGCGGTCCTGCCATCGCTGAATACCTCGACGAGGTGCTCAGCTCGCAGTGGGAGCCGGTGGCGAGAATCGTTACCGATGACCAGCCCCTGATCGAGGAGGCCCTGGTGGAACTGGTTGAAACCGAGGGTTGCTCCCTGGTGGTGACGACAGGTGGTACCGGACCGGCCTCGCGGGATGTGACCCCCGAGGCGACCGAAGCCGTCTGCCAGAAGATGATGCCGGGGTTCGGGGAGTTGATGCGAAAGGTCTCGCTCGAGAAGGTCGCCACGGCCATTCTCTCCCGGCAGACAGCGGGAATTCTCGGGTCGGCTCTCATCGTGAACCTTCCCGGGCAGCCCAGGGCAATCGGTGAATGTCTCGATGCGGTCTTCCCTGCCATCCCCTACTGCATCGATCTTCTCAAGGGGCCTTACCTCGAGACCGATGAGAAGCGGCTCCAGGCATTCAGGCCGAAAAAGAAGTAACCGGTTACCTGCCGGCAGGTGGAGGGAATACTGCGCCGGCATCGAGGCCGAGCTCCTCGAGTTCCGCTCGCAGGGGAGCACGCACACGGTCGTAGACCCTGGCCTGCAGCGCCTGCGGCGAGGACTTCCAGGCCTTTGCCCGCATCCAGGGTGGGGGAGAGTTGCCATCGGAGTTCAGCAGGTAGCGGATAAATACCCCGTCCAACAGCTCTTCAAAGGCAGGGAGCGAGCTGGCGCCGGCTTTGCCTTCGCTTGCCGCCAGGCAGGCCGCGTGGATTTTTTCCCCGGTGGACAGGTAAAGGTCGGCAGAGGTTTTGCGCCCGGGGGCATATCCTTCGTCGATCGCTTTCAGCAGGAGCTGCTCGATGACGGGGCGCGTTTGCGCAGGCACGCCCAGGCTGTCCGCTGAGACCAGGCTTGCGATGATGAAATCTTCAAGGGTGGTGCCGGGGGTGAGAGGTACAGGTGTATCGCCGGGTTCTTCTTTGACCAGCTTCAGCAGGCGCTGGTAATAGGCCTCGGCGAGGGAGTGTTGCCCCCTGAAGTAGAAAGCGCGAACGGCCCATCCGAGGAAAAGGCCGTGCCCTGCTTCGGGGTGCTGCCGGGCCTCGGGGGGTGCTTCATGTTCGTGGCCCGGGTGCTCGTGGGCTGTTGGCACAGCGCCGGCTTCGGGCTCTATCCCCCGGGTAAAATCCAGCAGGGCAAGCCTGTAGGCTTCGATGCAATCTGTTTGAGCTGAGCGCCGGTAGTAACCGGAATAACGGTCGTAGTCGATTGTTCCGTTCCTCGCCAGCTCACCCAGGGCGTTTCGGTAATAATGCCGGGTCTGGGCGATTGCAAACTCATCGATTTTCGTCAGGGTCCGGCTCCTGTGAAGCCCAAGCGCCGCCCAGTAGAGGGCATGGGCCGAGGGGTGGCGCCAGTCGATTGAAAGAGCTGTCACCTTCCCGGTGGCGGGATCCTGACCGGATTTTTCCATCAACCTGAGCATCCATGCAGGATCCATCTTGTAGTCATCTGCCAGCACCCGCGCCCGGAGCAGGGCAACCAGCTTCCCCCAGGGTGCTGTCCCCCTGTTTTCAAGTACCCATTGACCGAAGGCATCATCCCCGGCAGGTGATTTTTTCCCGGGAGCATCGAGTTCCTCTTCGGCCGCATATGCTGCCAGGCGGGTGAGCAGCTCCCTGCCGGGCTCAATATCCAGCTCGCGGAGATCCCTGAGCAGTCTCCTTGTCTCGCCTGAATTTTTCTGCAGCCCTTCGAGCGGATCGCTGCCGCCTGCCGGGAGGATGTAGCGCGAGTGGGCATCTGCAATAGGGCGACACCAGTCGGCCTTCTGTCGTGCGCTGCCTGCCGGGGGAGCGCCAAGCAGGTCGTGCCACTCCTCTGCAAGACGGAGCTTATAGTAGAGGTGTGTCTCGTCGTTGGTTCCGCCGATCTTGTCGAAGAAAAACCGGCTGAGCTCGGAGTAGAGATTGGCTTTGCCCGGGTTCAGGGGGATTCCACGGTTCCTCAGCAGCTTGATTCCCGAATTCACCCACAGCCAGCGCTCCTGCGGCGTGCGGGTGACCACGGAGATGTTGTAGGTCATATTCGTGGCATAGAATTCCCAGACCCTCGAGAACCGGGGCTGGAGCCTAGTGATCCAGTCAGCCAGGCGCATGGATTCAAAGTAATTGCCTTCCCGCTGAAGTCGGCTGGCCCGGCTCCACAGCACGGTGGTCGCCAGGGCCCGGAAGGTACCGAGGCTGGCCTGCGCAAATGCGATATCCGGGGGGAGATTCAGGGTTCCGATTCCGGGAGCGGATTGCTGCAGCAGGCGTCTTGTCTCGGTCTGCTCGATGGACTGGCGCAGGAACGCGGCACATGCAACCAGGGCCACACAGCCCAGCAGCGCTGTTGCAGTCTTTATCCCCCGGGTTGTTTCAGACCTGTACCCTGGCAAGTTCCCTCCTGGAGTAAGCATACGCTGCTAGTGAGCCTGAGATTCCCGTCCACACGATACCGATCCAGAGGAAGCACCGTCCCAGCTCCCGCCAGCTGAAGAGCCTTCCATCGACGAGTTGCATTCCGGGGTTGAATTCCGAATAACGTCCCAGTGATTTAGCGACGATCGTGGTGGTGCTGGTGGCAAAGTTCTCGAAGAAACCACCCAGGTTGTCAGGGTTGTGGGACATGTCGGCCACATCCAGCAGGAAGGGGCTGGTGGTGGCTCCCAGGAGGATCATCGCGCAGAAGAGAACCGCTACCGGGAAACCCAGGAAGCTGGAGCAGAGGAGCCCGAGCATGGAAAGAAACGAGAGCTTGACCCAGACAGCAAGGAATGCGCGCAGGAGATTTCCTTCGAAGCTCGCCCGCGACCTCAGCACCTCCAGCCCTCTTATGGAGTTGAAGATGACCGTGCCCGGTGCATCGGGGGGATTTTTAAGGCCCAGGATGAGGCGGCCCTCGGCATCGATGGATCCAGGGTCGAGATCGAGGTACCCGGACTCAAGGGTGTTGAATTCCCGGAGCTCCTCCCTCTCCCCGGTAAAGACCGAGAGACGGGCAGGACCTGCTTCTCCTCCGGGCTGAGCCGCGATCCGGTAGCGTAGTTTGAGGGGCGCTTTAGAATCTCGCAGGTGACCGAGTCCTTCGAAGACGAAGCCCCTGCTCCTGCCCGGCCCCAGGCTTCTCCAGCGGCGCGGCGCGAGTTTTTTCAACCGTTTTCGTGCCTGCTCAATTCCCAGCAGGGTAATATCCGACTCATCGAGGGAGGGCAGGTTTTTTCGGGCGGCCTCTTTTTTCCCCAGGCGGTAGAGGGTACCAGGTTTTTCCTTTTTCAACTTCTCCAGCTGCAGCTCGACCTGCTTTGCGAGGGCGGGGTAGGGTTGTGCCGGGACGAATTCCCGCGCAGTGAGTATCTCTTTCTCGATAATCTCTGAATCCATGGCGTCCAACCCCGGGCGTGCTCCGATGTGGTGAACCGTGAAAAGGTAGATCACGGTCATGGCGACGCTCAGCATGATCGCGTTCAGGATCACAAGCCCCAGCCATTTTCCAGCCAGGTAGCGGATTCTGCTCACCGGCTTGACCGCCAGGGTCTCTATCAACTTCTCTTCGATTTCACGGCTGAGCGTTTTGCAGGCCAGCAGCAGGCTGAGCGTCCCGGCGAAGATCGAGGTAATGGAGAATGCGTAGCCGAGGTAGGTCTGGACCATATAACGCGCCGGCGCTTCCTCCTGGTGAGGGATGGTCAACGCGCACAGAGCGATGAAGAGAACCACCAGGAAGGCAGGTGCAGCCCTCGTGGCCATGGATTCGGCGAGGACCGTGCGGGCCACTGCCGACATTTGCCCCCCGCGGCCCAGGAGCTGGCGGGCTACCCGGTAGAGCGTGGTGAAGAGCAGGCAGCAAAGCAGCAGGGCGGTTGTGGTTCTTGTAAAGAAGGAGTCGAGAAAGCTCCCTGTCCCGCTGAAGAGATAGAGAATGCAGCTGGCTGCGAATAACACCAACGGGACTGCCAGCAGAAGAGGGAGTGGAACCCTCTTTCGAGACCTGGTATTTTCGTTTCCCGGAAGCTGAGTGCTCATTTCAGCCGGCGTCCTTGTCGTTGCTCTCGTCCTTCAGCTCGCTGGCTGCAGGTTGCTGCCCGGCTTCTTCTGTTTCTTTCCTGGAGAGGAAATCAGCCACGCCGCTCCCTGTTACGGCCCCACTTGTTTCGGCTCCTTCCTGCCGGGCCTCTTCGACAAGGTCCAGGAAGAATTCCTCGAGGCTCTGCCTGGGAGACTCGGCTTTACGCAGAGAGAACCCCCCGGATTCCTTGAGGACCTTTTTGATCGAGGAAATGGCTTCTTCGTCGAGGTAGTCGGTTTCAAGGATGGTCGATTGCGGGGAGCTGAGAAGCTCATCAATAGATCCTTCAGCTCGCTTCTTCCCTCCGTAGAGTACAGTGATCCGGTCACAGACATCCTCGACGTCCGCCAGTCGATGACTGCTCAGCAGGATACTCTTGCCCTCTTCCTTCAGCTGAAGAATGAGATCCTTGACCTCCCGTGCGCCTATGGGGTCGAGGCCGGTGGTGGGTTCATCAAAGATGAGCAGGTCGGGGTTGTTGATCAGCGCCTGGGCAATTCCTATCCTGCGTTGCATCCCCTTGGAAAATTCTCCCAGCGGACGGTGTTCCATTCCCTGCAGCCCGACCATCTCGAGGAGCTCTGCGATTCTCCTGCTGCGGGTTTTCCTGGGGATGTTGAAGAGCCGGGCGTAGTAATCGAGTATTTCTCCCGCATCGAGGAAACCGTAGAGGTAGGACTCCTCGGGCAGGTAGCCGATCCGGTTTTTTGCGTTCACGTTGCCGGGTGGTTTTCCGAACACCTCGATGTTGCCGCTGGTCGGATAGAGAAGCCCCAGCAGGAGCTTGATGGTGGTGGATTTCCCGGCGCCGTTGGACCCGAGCAGGCCATGGACCTCGCCGGGATGAATCGACAGGTCGAGATTGTCGAGCGCGACGACCCTGGGGCGGAACCAGAAATCCTTGAAGATCTTCGTGAGCCCGGTTGCTTTTACAAAGGGAGGTTCCTGGCTGGGCTGCATTCTGGAGTGTTCCGTTACAGGATGTCGGCAATCTGCGACACTTGCGCTGCGTTGCGCTCAATCCCCATTCAAAAAGGGGGTCGGTAGCAGGAAATCCCTCGGTTTATAGCTTCCCGGCATTCAGCGCGACGCCGCTGTGCGCGAGCGACTGCATTGGAGGTTTCTTCAAAGGGAAGAGTTCTCTTCGAACGACATCCTGCCCCTGTGAGGAAACGAGTTCCAGCGAAAACAGGCATTTTTAAAACCGGTGATCAGCCGGTCTCGCGTCCCTCAAAGAGAGCGGAGGCAAGGCAGAGGATGGCGCCGATAAACAATACGGTGTAGGCGCTGACCATGCCGATGTAGGCCGGGGATATGGGGATTTCGAGGGAGAGGGCATCTGACATCCAGTGCAGCTTCAGGCTCGGTGCAAAGGAAAGATCACTTGAGAGCCCGAGCAGGAAGACACCGAATAAGACCAGCAGGGTGGAGAGCTGTCCAAGGCGGGTTGAGCAGGCTATTGCGACCGAGGCAAGAAGCCACAGCGCCTGCAGGATCAGTAATAGCGCGAGGAGCACCTGCCCCAACGCCTTTCCCTCACCGGCGAACTCGGTGGAGACCGGCTGGAGGTTCCAGTTCTTATCGACAATCAGCACCAGCCCCCAGGCGAGGGGGAGCAAGACGGCGAGCAGCGCAGAGAGGGCTGTGGGAAAGTTCCAGCTGCGGAAATAATTGCCCAGGGCGGCAACCAGGAGCGCCAGTGTTGCGGCGATGGTTCCGAAGAGAATGACCGGTATATCGGCGGTGTCCCAGGCAGCCGAGATGGCTCCATGACGAACCCCCAGCAGGAAAACCATGGTCCAGATCCAGCAGGCAAGGCCGAGGACGGCGCAAATCCCCAGGTACTTTCCGAGAATAAATACCTGCTTCGCCACCGGCTTGGTAAGGACGGTCAGGATGGTCTTATTGTCGATCTCTGCGGAGATTGACCCGGTAGCTGTAAAGGCGCTGAGGAAAAGGCCGCCCAGGAGGATGGTGCTGAGCCCGAGGTCGATAAGAAGTTTTTCGTCCTCGCCGAGGGTAAGGATGCTGATGGCCGGGTTGAGGGCCAGCAGCAGGCTCACGGTCCCCAGGACGGCAATGAAGGCCGGCTGCCTCAGAGACTCGATGAAGGTATTGG
>JAYGDV010000086.1:0-7290 GCA_046582735.1 Planctomycetota bacterium | reverse complement strand
CTTACCGATCCGGTCAGTGTCGGAATCGGGATGGGAATGGGGGCCAGCGTGCGGGCCACCAACTACGCCCAGGGTGGGGCGCTCTTCACATTAGCGAAAAACTCCTTCAGGGGGCGGGAGGTGCAGTCACCGATCAACTTCGCTCCTGAATTGGGGATTTCTCCCCTTTTCCATGTTCGCAGTATTAATAACCCGGAAGCGGGTTTTGATGGAAGGGCGGTCGTTGTCGGCAAGACCCTGGTCGACGCAAACAAGGATAGCTGGAGCGGTTGGGCCGAGGATGAGCGCTGGCAGTGGATTCCTTCCCGGTCTGAATACGCAGCTCATTATGACCGTCATTTCTGGGATGTCGGCTTCTCTCTCTACGGTGTCGTCGGGCTCGACCTGGCTATCAACCTGGTTGAAACCCCCCTGGAGCTGGCTGACTTTCTTGCCGGTATGGTCACCCTTGGTTTTTATGACCCTGCTGGTGACGACCACAGCTGGGAAGGGCCGAAGTTGCTGGATACAGTCGCCGCGCAGTAAGGGCAGCTCCTGTTTTTTGTTGAGTGGCCCTCTCAGTCAGATGGAGGGTTTTCCCGCTGCTGCCAGTAGGGCTCCGCCCAGGAAGCGGGGGTTTCACCCCTGGCTGCCCGCTCAAAGTGCAACCTGAGTTTCTTCTCGATGAGGTTGTTGTTGAGGTAGGGGAGTCCGAGGCAGCGCCACAGGCGCTGGGCTTTCCCTTGCAGGGGCTCGCGGCAGCAAAGGGAGAACTCGTCGGCCCTTCCGGCGAGAACATCATCAATATCATTGGCCCAGTAGAACTCGTCGGGTTTTCCCGCTGTCTCAACGGGCTGGAAAGACAGCTGCGCGAAGCTCAGCAGGTAATCGGTTTCGTCGTAATCACCGCCTGTTCCGTAGCGGATCCGGATCCGGTATTCGCCTTTCCCGTCCGCGAGAAGATGTTCAAGGGGGGGAGTTCTCGCGCCGATCAGCCAGGGCAGAAAGCGTACCTGGAGGCATTCGACTATCGATCCTTCCTGGGCCTCGATATCGCGCTGGTCTTCAAGCAGGGGGCCTTCCGGCAAGTTCCTCTCCAGCTTGCTTTCGGGGTCAAAATAGCGCTCCTCTTCTTTGTCGAGAACCGTGACTCCTGCCGCCGCTGTAGAGGATTGTTGCTTTCCCCCGGAGAGCTCATGGAGGTGTCCCGGAACCAGCTCTTCGATGGAGTGTTGACAGCTGAATTGCCCGGCCACCTCGCGTTCCATGCGTACCCTGTCTTCAAGCCGGATCGGAAAGAGGATGCGGTTGTAGTCGGCATTCAGGGCCTGCGGGTAGCAGATTCCCTGCCCTGTCAGAACCCGGACCAGGGCGGGGTTGCTCCAGAGACCATCCGCCCCCTCATCGAGGGGGCTGTAGATATCAAACAGCTCGGTATAGGTGGCCTCGATACTCTGTCCCAGCAGCTCCTTGCGCTCATCCCCGTTCTTCGCCGAGAGCATGTTCATGGTTGAGTCGCCCTCGTTCTTTACACTGAGGAAGCAGGCGGTCTGCACTCCAGGCCTGTTAAACCGGTCGGCCAGTTCATCGCGTGCGGCCGAGTCATAGAGAGGCATGAGGGCATCGCCTTCGCCGACGAACACCTCTTCCCCGGTTTCGGCGATGAGGATCATTACATCGTCTTCATTGGTAGCTCGCAGTTCCGGGTTGAACATCGCCGTCAGCTTCAGGCCATGGAGGTCTGTTTCCTCGCCCTGGCGAAGGCGGGTGATTTCGATCTCCGGAAGATATTCCCGCAGGAGAGGTTCCAGATATTCCAGGCTCTGGGGCAGAAGGAGGATGGGACAGGGATCAAGCTTCCGCAGCTCAAGCAATGAGTAGGGATCAAGGTGGTCCGTATGAGAGTGGGAGAGGTAGATGGCGTGGATGGGCTGCAGGGCCTGCAGGTCGAGCCTGACACGGGGGAAGCGTCCCATCAGATCCCCGATGAGATAATCCGAGAGCCAGGGGTCTGCGAGGATCCGCACAGGCCCTCCTCCATTCGGAGCCATCTCCAGGATATAGCTGCTGTGCCCGAGTGATAGGATTTTCATCATGTCTCCGTGGTGCTGGGAACTGATCCTGCCCAAGAGAAGACCAGAGTTCCCCCCTAATTGCAACGAGAGCAGGATGCTGGTCCTCAGCGCTCCGTGGGATTGATGCGTTCCCATGGACGCAGCCTTCTGATATCCTCTCAACCCGAGGGCTTGCCAGGAGAGCTTGAGACAGCAGGCAGATACCGAGAGACAGGATGCATTCAAAAACGCGAGAACTTTTCATTCCCGGAAGCGGTAGAAAGGTGATCCAGCTGGTGCTTGATGGGCTTGGGGGGCTCCCCGATCCGGGGACCGGTCGTACGGAACTGGAGACCGCCAATATTCCGAATCTCGATCGGCTGGCCGCCTGCTCTTCTCTCGGCAGGTCTCTTCCAATTGCTGCCGGGATAACTCCCGGGAGCGGTCCTGCTCATCTTGCCCTCTGGGGGTATGAGCCCTACGAGATTGAATTCGGGCGAGGAGTTCTCGAAGCGCTCGGCAGCGATTTTGACATGCAGCCTGGTGACCTTGCAGCGAGGGCGAATTTTGCCACGATTGACAGCGACAACATTGTTCATGACCGCCGGGCCGGCCGTCCACCTGATGAAGAAAATGTCCGGCTGTGCCAGAAACTCCGAGAAGGCCTCGAGGGCAAATTCCAGGATGTCGAGTTGATCCTGCTCAATGGCAAGGAACATCGCTTCACGGTGCTCTTTCGCGGGGGCGAGCTCGGAGCGAACCTGAATGACAACGATCCCCAGCGTGAAGGGCTTGAGCTCCTGCCGATTGTAGCCGGGGACTCCGCCTCGGAGCGCTCCGAGGGGCTGGTAGAGACCTTCCTCGCCGCAGCCAGGGAGATTCTTGCTGGCGAAGAGGTCGCCACCGGTATGCTCCTGCGGGGATTTTCGGGGCTGCCGGAGATAGTTCCGTTCAACGACCTCTACGGAGCCGACTCAGCAGCCATAGCGGCCTATCCGATGTACCGGGGCGTTGCCCAGCTTGTCGGGATGAAGGTGCTTGGAAGTCCTCATGGACTCGAAGAAGAGGTGCAGTTGCTGGAGGAAAAGTACGGTGAGCACGACTTCTTTTTCCTGCATTACAAGGCTACCGACAGCGCAGGACATTCAGGTCTCTTCGATGAGAAGGTTACTGCCCTGGAAACTTTTGATGCGATACTGCCCCGCATCGAGGCTCTCGAGCCGGACGCGATTATCGTGACGGGGGATCATTCCACTCCATGCATCCACATGGAACACAGCTGGCATCCGGTGCCGACCCTTATCTCGTCGAAGCTGGCGCTCAACAGAGCGGATGCGGCCTTCACCGAGCGGCACTGCCTGGTTGGTGATCTCGGGAATTTCAAGGCTTCGGAGATGGTCACTCTCGCCATGGCGCATGCCTCGCGGATGAAGAAGTTTGGAGCCTGAGCAGCTTCCGTCGCCTTCTTCTAGTCAGCCTCGCCGAGGATTTCCCGTGCCATTAATTCCTGGGTAAGGGGTGCCAGGAGAATTCCATTGCGGTAGTGTCCCACAGCAGCGTAATACCCGCTCGGGGAGAGGGCGCCGATATAGGGAACGTCCTGTTTTCCCATGGGCCGCAGCCCTGCCCATGATTCCAGCGGTTGGATATCCCGGAGGAAGGGGAACATCCCGCCGGCTTTCTGGTGAAGAGCTTCGATAGCGGCGGGTTCAACGCTTTTGTCAAAGCCCTTGTCTTCGACCGTGGCTCCAACGATGAGCCGCCCATCCCGGCGTGGAACCAGGTAGGTCTGGTGCGAGTAGATGGTATGCCTGGGAAGCTCCTCTTCGAAGCCGTTGCAGTCCAGCATGAGCATCTGGCCCTTCACCGGGTCAATCTCAATCCGCTCTACTTCGCCTGCGATTCTACCTGCCCATGCCCCGGCGGAGTTGATCACGATAGCAGAGCTGAAATCTCCTTGCCGGGTTCGCACTCCCCTGACGGTTTCTTTCTGCACAAGGATTTCGAGGACCTCACAGTCCGGGTAGATCCTGACCCCAAGTTTCTCACTGGCTGCCGCGAGGGCGGCTGTGAGAGCCCTGTTGTCGATGCTGCCTTCATCTTCGTAATAGAGAGCCCGGGTTATCTCCGGACTGATTCCCGGCTCGAGCTCGCGAAGGGCATCTCCGTCAATGAGGCGGGGTATCGCATCTTCGGTATCGGTGGAGATGGGGTTTTCTTCCCGGCTGAGCGGCCTGATGACTCCATCGAGCCGCAGGTCAACACAGAGACCGGTTTCTTCCTCCAGTTCCCGGACGTAGCCAGGGTAGAGTTGCAGGGAGATCTCTCCCATATCCGAAAGCGGTGAGCCCTTCTCAAATTCGAGCCGCGGGCACAACATGCCCCCGGCGGCATGGGAAGCTTCCGTACCGGTCGCGCTCTTGTCGAAGAGCGCTATCGAAAGTCCCTGCGCAGCCAGCCGCCTGGCAATGGAGAGGCCGATGATGCCTCCGCCAATGATGCAGCAATCAGTCTGGGCCGGGTTGGATGAGTTGAAAGCGATCAAGGAGTGTTCTCCAGGGTGTCCGGATTGCCAGGCGGGAGGCCTCTCTGTGCAAAACAGAGGTGCACCAGGACCGGGCAGGAAGGCGGCATTCTCCCCCGGGCGTACCGGGAAATATTGCTCGGCTTTCTAACACAAACCCCCCGCCTTCTCCAGTTATTGAAGGCGCTGCTGCGGTATTTGAGCAGGACTCAGCCTTTCGGGCAGGCGACTTTTTTTCTCGACGGGGCGAAATGGAATTCGGAGCGGGTCTGCTCCTTGTTGTGGCAGACGATGCAGGCTTTGCGGGTTATTCTTCCGAAGGCGTGTTCGGCCGGTTTTTGAGGGTGTTTGGGCTGGAGGCCATGACAGGACTCGCACTGCACATTGGCATACTTCCCGATATTCGTTGTATCGAGAAAGGCCTGTCCGTAGCCGAGTGTATGGCACCCTATGCAGTCATAGCGACTCTCGTCGCCAGTTTCTTTGAGTTTGTCCATAGTGTTGGAATGGGTGGTCGTCAGCCAGAAGGCGTATTGCTTCTCATGACAGCTCTTACAGGCGGTGTGGGTCAGGAAGTTGGCCTTTTCAGAGAGCCCGTTCTCGATCTGCTTGACGCCGGAGAGTGAGGTCTTCTTTTTCCAGGCGTCAACCAGTGAGTCAATCTCCGGATCGGTGAGGTGATGGGGTTCGAGCGAAACCCTGGTGAACCGGTAGAGGTTCTCCAGCCGGATCGTCTGCAGCTCCTTTTTCTCCGCCTCATCGGCTTCATCATATTCAACCAGGTCGGCAAGCTCGTCATAGCGGTCACCCGAATAGAGAGCGGTCCCATCTTTCAGTAACTCGACATCGATCACTCCAAGCCGGGCACCCTGTCCATCACTGCGAAGAAAGAGCGTGTCGTCCTTTTCTTCCAGCCATTCGCTCTCTTCCTTGAGCCAGGTCTTGTGGCTGCCCTGCTGGATGTAGGGGTCGATCAGGATCTCGAGGTTCTTCAGCTTCTCCATGAGGCTGAAGTTCGAATCTTCCCTGAGGTGGGAGAGGGCTATGATGATGTCTGTTTTCGGCCGCAGGGCCTCGTAGGATTTTACCGCTGCGGCGAAGGGGTCGAGGATCCGGCAGCCCGGGGCACGCTTCTCGAGGATCGGTCCTGGGATCGTATCGAGGGTCAGGCCGATGACTCCTACCCGGACCCCGGCGACCTCGAAGAGGGCGTGGGGCTCGAATACGAGCTTTCCATCCTTTCCCACGAAGTTGGCCGAGAGCATCCGGAAGCGGGCCTTCTTCCGCAGCTTCTTCAGGTTCTCGATGCCCGTGATGAGATCGTAGGGACCGATGGCCATCGCGGAGTAGCCGATCCTGTTGTAGGACTCGGCGATCAGCTCCGCCTTGCGGTAGGCCTCCGGGATCTCCGAGGCCTTCAGCCGCTTGTTGATCGGGAAAAAGGCGCTGCCTCCATCGAGCAGCAGGAGCTTCCTCCCCGTCGCCTTCAACTGTTTCAGGAAGCTGGCCCGCCGCGTCAGGCTCCCCTGGCGGACCTCCTTATGCTTGCAGCCGCAGACGTCGATGTAGCCGGCATTGTTGATGTTGTAGACGAGGGTGAATTTCCCGGTGACCTTTTCTTCGCCGCCGATTCCCCAGAGACCGGAGGCGAGGACGCAGAGCAGGATGCAGATGGGGACGAGGGCTCTCTTGCGTCGGCAGCTTGACAATACGTTCGTCATCTCATTTCTCCATCTTCGGGCAGGAGACCTTGGCTTTGGTCTGTTTCGGGTCGAAGGGCTTCTTCATGATCTGCGGGTTGTGGCAACCCCAGCAGGTCGATTCCTTTACCTGGTCGAGGCGGTAGCGGCCGGGATCCTCGGCGTGTTTTGAATTTATGCCATGACAGCTCTCGCACTGGACCTCCGTGAATTCACCGACCTTTTCGGGGTCCACGTAGCTGAGCCCGTAGCCAAGGGTATGGCACTCCACGCATTCATAGTTCAGGTGGTCCCCGGTCTCGGTGAGGCTGGCGTAGGCCTTGCTGTGGGTCGTGTTCTCCCAGAACTTCTGCTGCTCCTCGTGGCAGGCGCCGCAGGTCCCCGCCCCGAGAAAGAGCTCCTCGAAGAGGGCCGTCTTGTGCGGGGTCTTGTTCGCCGGGGCACTCTTTCCCCTGGCGATCTCACTCATCACCGGGTGATCGATGATCTGCGGTTCGAGGGGGTAGTCGTAGATAGCGTAGTCTTCTTTCACATCGCCGGTGCGGGGGAAGTACATCTCGCAGATTCCCACGCGAGAGCCCTGGCCATCGATGCGAATCATGGGGGTCTCTCCGTGCCAGGCGACATATTCACCCTCGGTTACCCAGACGGGTTTATTGCCCGAGCGGGAGTAGGGGTCGAGAAGGATATCGATCCCGGAGACCTCCTTGAGGAGCTTCTCATTGTCGGTGATGTTGAGGTGCGAGATGGCGATCACCAGGTCGCAGGTCCTGCTCAGCTCCGGAACGATCTTCCTGGTGGTCTCCAGCGCGTTGAGGAGCTCGTATTTTTCGCCCAGGACGCGTTTTTCGTAGCTGTCGTTCAGGCTGTCGAGGCAGACTCCGTAGATGCCGTATTTCACTCCCTCGATGTTCAGGACCACCGAGCCCGAGAAGACCGGCTTGCCGCTCTTTTTTTCAACCAGGTTGGCGCAGACGATGGGGAAGTCGGCTTTTGACAGGAACCCCTTGAGCTTGTCGACTCCGAACTGGAG
>JAYGDV010000020.1:0-3276 GCA_046582735.1 Planctomycetota bacterium | reverse complement strand
AATACCCCGATCCAGGCCCTCGTTACCCTCAATGATCCGGTCTTCTTCGAAGCCTCCCGGGGTTTCGCTCTCCGCATACTGAAGGAGGCTGCTCCTGGAGTGAAGGAGAGGCTTCGCCACGCGTTCCTGATAGCTCTCTCGCGTTTCCCCATCGAGCAGGAGGCGGCCGCCTTCGCCTCTCTTCTCAGCAGCCTGTCAAAACGTTACAAGGCTGCTCCCGAAGCTGCAGCCCGGGTACATCCCGGTGCCGCGGGGGTGCCTGCAGGAGCAGAGCTGGCAGCGTGGACTATTCTTTCATCGACGCTGCTCAATCTTGACGAGGCGATCACCAGGGAATAGAGGGCGTGATGCGCTCCCCGCGGGGTTACTTGCCTATGGCGTAGAGCGCCTTGAAGGTCCGGATGTAGATCCTGCCACCTGAGATGGCGGGGGTCGCAGCGATCCCGTCTCCCATTATGTTGCGGGAAAGGACCTTGAATTCACGCCCGAGCTTGAGCACGCAGACCTCTCCGTTGCGTGCAGCGAGATAGAGTTTTCCATCGGCGATGACAGGTGATGCCCGCTGGCGGTTGCGATGGACGCGCTGGAGATAAACCTCTTTACCGGTCATGGCCTCCATTACGATCATGACGCCGTTTTCCCGCGCAAGATAGAGGAGCCCGTCGTGGATGACGGGGGTGGGGACATCGGATGTGTCTCGTCCGCGTCTCCACCTGAGATGGGACTTTGACTCGCTGATGTCGCCCTTGCCATCGGGCTTTACCCCGAGGACCGGCTTGTTCTTGGCCGAGGGGATCACGACGAGGCCCGGCTGGCAGGCAGGCGAAGCGACAAAGCGCAGGAACTTGTTGTAGCCCTTCTTGGGATTCAGGGTCCCGCAGCGCCAGAGTTCCTTGCCGTCTTTGAGGTCGTGAGAGCTCAGGTAGTCAGCCCCGTGGATCAGCAGCTGCTGTTCGTTCCCATCCTGGTAGAGGATGGGGGAGGCGTAGGAGTGTCTTGATTCATGCAGGGCATCGCTTTCCCCGGCGACCTTCCAGCGCTCTTTCCCTGTAAGCTTGTCAATCGCCACGATGTAGGGGTCCTCTATCTGCAGGCACATCTGGTAGAGGGTATCGCCCACGAGCAACGGTGTTGAGCTCATGCCATGCCAGTGGTCAAAGGTACCGTAGCTCTTCCGGAAGTTCATTTTCCAGGTAAGCTTTCCCTCCATGTCGAAACAATGCATGTCGCCGGTTCCCAGGAAGGTCCAGACATGCTTTCCATCCGTGGCCGGGCTGGGGGCGGCGGAGTTGCCCTCGTCGCCGCGTATGTTCTTGTTGCCGCTGGCGAGGGGGGCCTTCCAGAGGATTTTTCCCTTGGTTGAGATGCAGAGCAATACGAGATCTTTGCCTTCTGCTGAGGTCACGAAGATCCTGTCATCCCAGATGGCAGGGGTTGCTCCGGCTGCTCCCGGGAGGTCAATCTTCCAGGCTACGTTTTCAGTCGTAGTCCAGGTGGATGGAATGTCCTTTTCCGGACTGATCCCATTGCCGCTGGGGCCGCGCCAGGAAGGCCAGTTGGAGGCCGCCGCCTGGGTTGAGATCAGCAGGGTTGCAAGCAGGAGTGTTTTTTTCATGTCGGATTCCCCGTTTTCTTGAAGCCGTATATCGAATGCAATTCAACAGTTGACCCCTATTCTGCTACACTCCGGGGAGGAACGGAAGATCCTGCTGCCTTCTTTATTCCGGCAGTAATATCGCAGAAATGTCCTGAAGGTCGATGATGTTCGCCAATCCTGAAGCTCTTGAACTCCGGGAAGAATTGACCCGCCGCCGTTTCATCTGTGGAGGTGGGGGCTTCGCCGCATCGATCGCCCTGTCATCTCTCCTCGGGGCGGCTGCGACAGGACAAGGGGTACCAAGGGCTCCCCATTTCGCTCCCCGGGCCAAACGGGTGATCAGCCTTTTTATGTCCGGTGGGCCCTCCCATGTCGATCTCTTTGATGACAAGCCGCTGTTGCGAAAGCTCAATGGGAAACCGATGCCGGAGGAGATTATTCGCAACCACGAGTTTGCCATGATCAAGTCATCGAGCCCCAAGGTGAAAGGATCTCCATTCAAGCTGAGCCCACGCGGGAAATCCGGAAACGTGGTGTCTGACCTTCTTCCTCGAACTGCTGAGATGGCGGATGAGCTGTGCATTGTCAGGTCACTTCATACAGACACCTTCAATCATGATCCTGCCGTCACCATGATGAATACGGGTTTCGTAACCTTCGGCAAGCCATCGATGGGGGCCTGGCTCTCCTGGGGACTGGGGAGTGAGAACACCGACCTTCCCGCCTATACGGTCCTGGTTTCAGGGGTTAAGCTCCAGCCCCTCCTGACAAACTACTGGGGCAGCGGTTTTCTTCCCAGCAGGCACCAGGGTGTGCAGTTTCGTTCAAAGGGTGACCCCGTTCTCTTTCTGTCCAATCCACCCGGGGTTGATTCCGGGGTGCGCAGAAGCCAGCTCGACCTGATCAACTGGATGAACAACCGCCACTTTGACAGGATCGGGGATCCTGAGATCAGGACCAGGATCGAGGCCTTCGAGCTGGGTTACAGGATGCAGTCGAGCGTTCCGGGCCTGATGGACATCAGCAAGGAGCCGCAGAAAGTTCATGAGCTCTACGGGACGAAACCCGGGGAGGTTTCCTTTTCAAACAATTGCCTGCTGGCTCGGAGGCTGGTGGAGAAAGGGGTTCGCTGTGTACAGCTCTATCACACGGGCTGGGATCAGCATGGGACCCTCGAACGGGATCACCGCCGCCAGTGCGCAGCCGTGGACCAGGGGGCTGCGGCATTACTTGCCGATCTGAAGGCGCGCGGATTGCTGGATGAAACCCTGGTGATCTGGGGAGGCGAGTTCGGCCGCACCCCGATGGCCCAGGGTGGAGGTGCGAACTACGGACGTGACCACCATCCCCATGGCTTCAGCATCTGGATGGCCGGTGGCGGCATCAAGCCGGGCATTACCTACGGGGCCACCGACGACTTCGGCTATTTTGCCACGGAGAAAAAAGTCCACGTCCATGACCTGCATGCCACCGTTCTCCATTGCCTCGGGGTCGACCACAAGCGCCTGGTCCATCGCTTCCAGGGCCGTGACTTCCGCCTGACCGATGTTCAGGGGAAGGTTGTTGAGGGTATCCTGGGGTGAGGCCGCCTTTTTGCCCTCCCCTGGCCCCGGTCAGCTCTCCAGGTTGTTCGCTTTGGACTTTTCGATGAACTCCCTGCAGAAGAGCTCCAGGTAGTT
>JAYGDV010000587.1:0-9977 GCA_046582735.1 Planctomycetota bacterium | reverse complement strand
CTCGCCGTGAAACAATCGCGAAATGATCCGGTTCTTTTCCTTTTTCAAGCAGGGGTTCAAGCACCGTATCCATGGCGCTCTTGACGCTGTCGAGATCTGCGGAGGTTGAAATACAGGGTGAAAAGAGGGCGATTCCGGGTATCCGGGCGAGTCGGCTGCAGACCCTCTCGAGGGAGGTTTCCTTGCCGAGCCGGAGCAGGAAGCGCCCGAAGCGGGGCTTCAGGTGAGAGCTTCCGAGATCCTTGAGAGAGAGCCGGATGTTTTTCTGCAGGCGATTCTCGAAATACCTGCGATTGCCACCCTTGAGGGCAATCTCGTCGTAATTGATCAGTAGGTGCCTGGCATCCATCAATGCAGGGGTAGATTCACTTTGGTTTTTTTCAGTGAGAGACACTTTAGCTATCGAATCAGGAGGTATTGGATGGTCTTCCGGCAGCCGGGGAAAAGGAAGCCGGAAGGTTTGCTGTGGATAAAAGATACGTTTTGGGTTTTCCTTCTTGGCCATGAGCGAAACACCCGAAGGCGTCTCCCCCGATGAGGCCCGCGAATATTCTAACCCGCCGTCCTATTCAGTTCCTACGCTGGAACTGCAAGGAGAGAAAACTCTCAAAGCGCATCCCTGGATTTTTCGGCGCATGTTCAAGTTCTTTCCTTCAGGCCTCCGTGATGGTGACGAGGTGGTTGTTCTGGCCTCCGATGGAGAACCTGTCGGCAGGGGCTTCTACCATGGCAGGTCCCAGATTGCCGTGCGGATCATGACGGCCGATGCAGAGCGTGAGCTCGATGCCGATTTCCTCCGGGAGCGGCTGGAGATTGCTCGTGACCTGCGTATCGAAACTCTTCGACTTGAAAGGACGACTGATTCCTGGCGGGTAGTACATGGAGAGGGAGATGGGCTGGGCGGACTGGTGATCGACAAGTTCAACGACCTGCTTGTAATCCAGCCCTACAGCTATGCTTTCCATCGCCGCAGGGAAGAGCTCGGGGTCATCCTCGAGGAGATGTTTCCGGGTCACCGACAGGTAACCAAGCCGGCCAGTGTTGCTGCCAGCCGAGAGGGGATACCGGAGTACCAGCCTCCCCCCGCCGGGCAGGAACTGGAGGCCCAGATTGTCGAGAACAAGATGCGGCTGCTGGTAGACCCCTCGGGACACAAGACAGGTTTCTTTCTCGATCAGCGTGAGAACAGGGCGCGGCTCGTTACGATGGTGCGGGGCAGGAAGGTTCTCGATGGTTGCTGTTATACAGGAGCCATGTCCATAGCCGCCAGGACGCTCGGCAAGGCCGGCAAGGTGGTCGGGGTGGACCTCGATGAGGATGCCCTCGCCATGGCGAAGCGCAATGAGAAGCTCAATCGAGCCAAGATCGACTGGGTTCACGAGGATATCTTCCACTACCTGAAACGACAGCGGCATGCTGTTGAGCCCTTCGAGGTGATCATCATTGATCCACCAAAATGGGCAAGAGAACGGGACCGTTTCGAAGAGGCTGAGCGGCGGTACCTTGACGTTAACAAACTGGCGATGCAGGCCATCGCCCCCGGGGGCATCCTCCTGACCTGCTCCTGCTCAGGACTGCTTTCCGAGGAGCACTTCCTGCGGATTCTGCAGCACGCGGCCGAACTTTCCGGCAGGGACTTCCGGATTTTTCACAAGGACGGGGCCGCTTCTGACCACCCGGTTTCCTCCCATTGCCCTGAATCGAGCTACCTGAAGGCTGTCTTCGGACGGGTTTTTTAGCCTGTTCCACTCAGTGTCAGCACGGGTGCCAAAAAGTGTCAGAAAATCTGGCACTTGGCAGGGACCTCTTTCTCATGCTCGGATTCCCGGCCCGAAAAATAAAGACTTAGGACAAATTCAGCCTCTTTTTCGATGTGGTATGGCAATTGCACTTAAAAGGGTAGAGACCCAAAACCCAACACCCTACGATACTCCTTAACGGGAGCCCGCCATATAAAAGGGCCGTGCGGTGGGGACTGACCAAGTCCTCTCCTCGCGGCCCTCCTCACATCCGGGGTTGCAGGGAGCGTTTTCGCTCAGCCTGGGTTGCAGAGTTCATCTTCCCTGTCCCGGCGGTGGAACCAGTCTTCAGAGGCTGCCTCGAGGTCTGCCGGTAGTGACTTCGAGTGCCTGCGGATCAGCTCCTCGGTGGCCCGGTAGGCGGCTCGTCCTCCATCGGCTCCAAATCGCAGTGTCGTGCGCCGGTCGACGAAGTCACCGGGATAGACCAGGAATTCATTCTGCAGACAGTAGAGCACCTCGGCTTTCAACTCCGCGGCGCCGGGAACCAGGGGAGCGGCCATTTGGGGATTGGACTCGCTCGTATCGATGACCTCGCGCAGCCGGCAACCGTACCTTCTGTACAGGCGTTCGATCTCTTCTGCCGGCAGGTTTTCAAGCACGGTACCTGCGAAGTTGCCGATGAGGTCTTCCAGGGGGCCTTCCTCTCCTCCGGGCAGGGGATGCTTGTGGGTTGTGCAGCCGCCCCGGCCGAAAACCCGGTCGCAGACGTTTTTCGCTATTGCCCTGTAGGTCGTATATTTGCCTCCGACAAGGGAGAAGCTCCTCCTGCCATCCTCGATGATCCTGTGTTTGCGGCTCACACTACCGGGGCCCTTTCCCGTCAGCTTCGCCAGCAAACCTCCTGCCCGGGCCAGTGGACGGATGCCGGCGAAGACTCCGATGATCGATGATTTTGATACAGGCAATTGCGGCAGGATCCGCCTGATCTCACAAAAGAGGTAATCCAGGTCTTCGGTTTCAACCCGCACCCGGTCCGGGTTGTCCGGGTGGGGGGTCTCGGTGGTTCCGACAACCAGGGAGTCTTTCCATGGGATGGCGAAAAACACCCTATTGTCGACGGAGTGTTGCAGCAGGAGGCCATCCCCATCCCACTGGCGCGGCAGGACGAGGTGGACTCCCTTGGAGGGGACCAGGGTCTTCGGGTCGGACCAGGGGCCGAGGGCGCGCACTACCCGTTTGGCAAGGATGGTGCCGCGCCGACCGCTTACACGGTCAAGCAGATGCAGCCGGATGGGCGTAGAGGATTCCTGCTCGACGACCTCTGTGTAGGTCCGCAGCTGGAAATCCACCGACCTAGCACCGGCCTCCTCCCGGGCGGCTATGGCGTTGGCCAGGCAGAGCCGGGCATCGTCCATCACCGCGTCGAAGTAGAGCCCGCCGCCGCGAAGGCCGGCATCTGCCAAGGGGGGGATTCTCTCCAGGACCTCCCGGCTGCCCATGTACCGGGAGCGTCCGAGGCGTCTTCCCATGCAGAGCAGGTCGTAGAGCCGGAGTCCCAGGCGGATCTTCCAGGGGCCCCGGCCTGAACCTGCGTAGACCGGGATAATGAAAGACTGCGGTCGTACGAGGTGAGGAGCCTGCTCGAGCAGGATGTGACGCTCCCTGAGAGATTCATGAACCAGGCCGAATCGGATTTGTTCGAGGTAGCGTATCCCTCCGTGGACCATCTTCGAGGAGGCGCTGGAGGTCCCTCCGGCGAGGTCGCCCTTATCAAAGAGGGCCACGGAATATCCCCTCATGACCGCGTCCCGGGCTATTCCCGTTCCGTTGATGCCGCCCCCGATGATGACGAGGTCATAGGGTCCTTCTCCAAGGGAGCGAAGGGCGCAGGGATCCTTTCGGTTTTCAGGCATGACGGGTTCTTCGGTATGTAGTTGCGGCGAAACACCTTCGTTTTGCGGTGTTCCCTATTGGGATTTCGGCTCTGGGGGCGTCTGGGTGAAGGCCTGCCCCCTGATTTTTTCATTCACCACGAGGCAAGGGGCCTCAGGTAAGCGGCAGGAGGCTTCCCCAGCCCCAGGCAAACCCGGAGGCGGTAACCTGGAGAGTGAAGTTGTCGGTACCATGGGGAGAACCAGCCTCGGTAAGTGCTGCAACCGCGGCGATGGCCAGGGCTGGCAGCAGGCTGGAGGTAATGGAGGGAGGCAGGAGGGGAGTCAACCCTGTGTACAGGAGGGCCAGGGTGGTCAGGAAGGA
Organism: Planctomycetota bacterium; assembly: GCA_046582735.1. Taxonomy (GTDB): domain Bacteria; phylum Planctomycetota; class UBA8108; order UBA8108; family UBA8108; genus UBA8108. Next base: position 5,979 of record JAYGDV010000587.1, on the reverse strand, counting down.
GGCCACGAAGACGGCAAGACTTCCCTCTAGTGAGCGATGGGATTCGGCGCACCCGGGGAGGTTCCAGGTCCGGTAGCGGTGTTTACCCAGGCGAATGCCGATGGGTTCGGCAACAGCGTCAGCAATTCCGCAGATTGCGAAACCGAAGACGGCGAAATCTCCGAACAGCGAGATAGCCAGTATTCCCCCGGCCGCGGTGGCGAGGAAGGGGACCAGCACATGGAGCGATCTGCGCGGATAGTCGGACTCCCGGGCAATGGCTTCGTAGAGAGGGCTGCCGGCGCCTCTCAGCAGGCAGTAGCCGATATAGACTGCTACGAGACAGCCCAGCAGGTTGACGCCGGGTGGCCCGAACCTGGCGTGGAGCGCGGTGGCAAGAAAGAAGACGGAGAAATGGAAGAGCTTGCGGGTGTCTCCCGTTCTCAGGCCCCGGCGCAGCTTGAGCCAGCCGGCTGCCCCTCCGGTTCCCATGAGCCACATCGCCAGGGTGGGGGCGAGCCAGGCGATGACCTCGAAGTCGGGCAGTTCGGGTTTCCACAATTCCATATTCATCGCGGGTCTCCTCCTGCTGGAAACCGGTTAGCTGGACGCAATCTCTCAGTCGCGCCGTTCCTTGCGACGGAGCTTGGCATTGAGCAGGCGTTTCCTGAGCCGGGTGGTCTTGGGGGTGATCTCGAGCAGTTCGTCTTCCTCGATATATTCGAGAGCCTCTTCGATCGACATCAGTCGCGGGGGGCTCAGGAGGATATTCTTGTCACTCCCGGAGGCCCTCACATTCGTCAGCTTCTTCTCCCGGCAGAGGTTGACCGTTATGTCATCCTCCTTGCAGTGCTCGCCGACGATCATCCCTTCGTAGACCGGTTCTCCGGGTGAAACGAACATCGGGCCGCGGTCTTTCAGGTTGAAGAGGGCATAGGGGATGGCCTGTCCTCTTTCGCTCGAAACCATGACTCCGGCTGCGCGCCCCGGTATGGAGCCCTTATGTCCTTCGTAGCCATCGAAGTTGTGGCAGATGATCGCCTCCCCGGCGGTGAGACTCATCAGGCGAGAACCCATCCCGATCAGCCCACGGGCAGGAATCCTGAACTGTACAAGGATTCTCTCACCCTGGGGGTCATAACGGATCATCTCTCCACGCCTCGAACCTGCCAGCTCAATCACCTTGCCGGCGCTCTCTTCCGTAGTCTGTACGTGGAGCAGTTCGATCGGCTCTTTTCGCTTGCCGTCCTCCTCGATAAAGATCGGACGGGGCTTGCCCACCTGGAACTCATAGTCCTCTCTTCTCATGTTTTCGATGAGAATTCCCAGGTGGAGAGTTCCCCTTCCGGAAACTTCGAAGGAGCCCGCCTCCGGCAGGTCTTCCACCCGCAGGGCGACGTTCGACTCGAGCTCTTTATAGAGCCGCTGGCGAAGCTGGCGCGAGGTGACAAATTTCCCATCCTGTCCCGCAAAGGGGCTGTTGTTAACCTGGAATACCATCGAGATGGTGGGCCGGTCGATGTCGATCAGCGGCAGGGGGTCAGGATTCTCCGGGTCGGTGAGGGTGTCACCGATTTCCACCTCACCGATGCCTGTGACGGCACAGATGTCGCCTGCAGTCACCTTCGCCACGGGCGCCCTTCCCAGCTTGTCGAAGATGAACAATTCGGTGACGGTTTCCTCTCTTGGATCTCCCCGGCCGCAAAGCTGGATCCGGTCTCCTACCCCTATGGAACCCTTGGTCACCCGGCCGATCCCGATGCGCCCGACGTAGTCGTTGTAGTCGATGGTGGTGATCTGGAGCTGGAGGGGAGAGTCCTGTTCGACATGAGGCGGTGGGATTCGGTCGATCATCATATCCAGGAGGGGAGTGACGTTGTCGTTTCCATCTTCGGGGTCGAGCCGTGCATAACCCCCGGTAGCGGATGCGTAGACGATGGGGAAATCGAGAACATCGATGCCCTCGAAGTCATCGACGGTATCGAGGCCGAGCTCTTCAGTGATCTCGAGGAAAAGTTCGCCGATCTCGTCGACGACCTCGTTCAGGCGCCGGTCGGGCCGGTCGATTTTATTGATGACCACCAGCGGGCGCAGGCGATGGCCAAAGGCCTTCTTCAGGACGAAGCGGGTCTGGGGCATGGGGCCCTCTGCTGCATCCACCAGGAGGAGCACACCGTCCGCCATCTGCAGGACACGCTCGACCTCTCCGCCGAAATCCGCATGGCCCGGGGTGTCGATGAGGTTGATCTTCACGCCCTTGTAGGGCATGGAGATGTTCTTGGCCAGGATCGTGATTCCCCGCTCGCGCTCGAGGTCGTTGGAGTCAAGGATACATTCGCCAAGGTCCTGGTGAGAGGGTATGGAGTCTGTAGCCTTGAGGAGCTTATCGACCAGGGTTGTTTTTCCATGGTCAACGTGGGCGATGACCGCGATATTGCGGATAGTTTCGATGGGTTTGATTTTTGCTGTTTCGGTCATATTGTCTTGCTGCCAGGGAGGTTCTACCCTCTGTCAACCGGGGGTGAAAACCCGGTATTATATCGACAGATGGCCGGGTGGCAAATGAACGTCATCAGGGTCTTTATTTTCTTTGAGGAGAGTTTATCCATTGGATCGGACCCAGATCGTCGGGATTCTCAACTTCATGGCCGATTTACTCGACCTGGAGTCCGATAATCCTTTCCGTTCACGCTCTTACAGGAGTGGGGCCAGGGCTCTGGAGGCGCTGACCGGCGACCTCAAAGAGCTGGTGGACTCAGGTGAGTTGACAACCGTCAAGGGGATCGGCGATTCGATTGCGGGTGTCATTGCCGACCTGCTGGAGACCGGGACCACAGTGCGCCGCGAGGAGCTCCTGGATGCGATTCCCCAGGGAGTCCGGGAGATGCTCTCCATCGCCGGGCTGGGACCGAAGAAGATTCGCTCCATCTGGAAGGACATGGGGATCGAGGACATCGAGTCCCTGGCGCAGGCCTGTAAGGAAGGGAAGGTCGCCGGCTTCAAAGGATTCGGGGCGAAGTCAGAAGCGAAGATTCTCGAGGGAATCGATTACCTGCAGTCTGTGGACGGCATGTTTCTCAGGGTGGAATGCGAAAAGGTGGCCGGGGAACTGCTTGCCTACCTTGCCGGGTGCAAGGAGGTCGAGAGGGTGGAGCTGGCCGGAAGCTGGCGGCGTGCGAAGGAGGTCATGAAGGACCTTGACCTGGTTGTCTCTACTCCGGATCCACCGGTTGTGGTTGAGCATATTTGCTCCTGGCCGGGGCTGGATACGGTTGTCGCCAGGGGAGAGTCCAAGACCAGCATTCGATGTTCGAATGGACTTGGTGTGGATTTCAGAATCGTGGAGGAGTCACAGTTCCCCTTTGCCCTCTGTCACTTTACAGGTTCGAAAGAGCACAATACCGCGTTGCGTGGACTGGCCCGGAAGCTCGGCCTGAAGCTGAATGAGTACGGGCTCTTCCGTGGAGATGAGCTGATCGAGTGTGGGGGGGAAGAAGAGATCCATCGTGCCCTCGGGCTCGATTATATCCCGGCGGAGTTGAGAGAGAATTTCGGTGAGGTGGAGCAGGCGTCCGATTCCAGCCTGCCGCAGCTGGTTGAAGAATCTGACATCAGGGGCCTCGTTCACCTGCACACCAGCAAGCAGGATGGCGGCAGTGATGGCAAGGCAGGCATCGAGGCGATGGCGCAGGCTGCGCTTGCCAGGGGACTCTCCTACATGGGGGTTACCGATCACAGCAAGACGGCTTCCTACGCAGGAGGGCTGACCGTGGAGCGGGTGCTTGCCCAGCACCGGAAGATCGACAGCCTCAACTCGTCCATGAAGGAGTTTCGAATTTTCAAAGGGATCGAGTCCGACATCCTTCCAGATGGTTCCCTCGACTACGATGACGATGTGCTGGAACATTTTGATTTCGTGATTGCCTCGCTCCATTCGGCCTTCAACCAGCCCATCGAACAGATGACCGACAGGGTGCTGAGGGCAATTGACAACCCACACACCACCATGCTCGGCCACATCACGACCAGGTTGTTGTTGAGGCGAGAGGGGGTTGCTCTCGACCTCGAGAAAATTCTCAGCGCCGCGGTGGGTGCGGGGGTCGTTGTCGAGATCAATGCGAATCCCAGGCGCCTCGATCTCGACTGGCGGCACGGCCCGCGTGCCCGGGACCTCGGATTGCTCACGAGCATCAACCCGGATGCGCACAGTATAGAGGGAATCGACGATATCCGTTTCGGCGTAGGCATCGCCAGGAAGGCCGGTTTCGAGGCAGCCCGGGTGGTGAACACCCTGGAGGCCGATGCCTTTGCTGAGTTTATCTCCCGACGCAAGGGCTGAAGCGCGGGTGGAGAATCGATTTTCCCTTTTAGCTGTGGCTGCCGTATTCTTGGGGTATCGGCGACTGTGTCTGGCACAGTGTTCATCCTGAGATGGTTTTACTGGCAGTGGGGATGTATGCGTTCCTGTTTTATTCTGCTCGCTCCAGCCTGGTTTCTTTGCGTTTGCACGGTTCCGCTTGCGTTTCTTTGCGGAGCTGAACCATCCGGGATCTCTCCGGAAGTATCCAGGAGGCTTGAGGCGCACGGCCGGGCCGTTGTCTGCGTGGAACTGGATGACCCCTCGTTGAAGGACGATTCGCTCAGGCTCCGTTGCCGCAAGTATGAACGCAGCCAGGAGCTTCTGCTGAATACCGTTATTGCCGAGGATTGCCGTCTGCGCTACAGGTACAGGTACTCCCCGGTGGTGGTAGTCGAGCTCACCCGCCCTTCGGCGCTTTTGCGGCTCAAGAAGGTGGCGGGAGTAAAAAAGGTTGAGCTCGATCTGGAGGGCAGGGGCGGACTCCTGCAGAGCCTGCAACTTACGAGAGCCAATTCAGTTCACCGTGCAGGGATCGAGGGGGACGGGACCGTCGCTGCAGTGCTGGACACCGGGATCGATGCAGGCAATGACAACTTCGAGGGCGCGGTCATCCACCAGTACCACTTTAACGGGGCAGGTTCCCGGGTAGGGGAGGGAGCGGTTGATGGTAACGGCCATGGCTCGCACGTGGCCGGGATCCTGGCTTCACGGGGAGTGAGTGCTCCCGGAGGCATGGCTCCCGCTGCAGGCCTGGTTGTCATCAAGGTGCTTGATGATTCCAACCGGGGCTTCGCCTCGGACTGGGCAATGGGGGTGGAGCATGTCATCGAGCTGCACGATGCCGACAACGGTATCCGGGTCGATGTGATCAATATGAGCCTGGAAACCGACTCCGAGTATGCAGGCCACTGCGATGGGGTGAGCCGGGCGTTCTCCAGCGCCTGCGCGGTGGCGCGCTCGCGCGGCATCTCTGTCCTGTCCTGCGGGGGCAACAACGGCAGCACGACCCGGCTTACCCTGCCGGGCTGCTTCGCGACCACCACCACGGTCGGCTCGGTCTGGGATACACCACCGGATCGAATATCTGACTTCACCAACAGGACAGCCAATGTCGCATTGATGGCGCCGGGGCAGCCGATCCTGAGCGTCTGGCTCAATGGCGCCACTCGCAGCCGTTCAGGTTGCTCGATGGCCGTTCCCCATGTGGCCGGGCTCTATTGCCTGCTGCGTGAGGTGGATCCTGCTGTCTCTCCCGAAGAGCTCGACCTGCTGGCAGCACAAACAGGGGTGGAGGTTTTCGATGAAGCCACCGGTTTGAGTTTCCCTCGCATCAACGCAGAGGCGGCGGTTGCTCTCCTGGGCGGGAATGACTGCGACGAAAACGGAGTTGGCGATGATGTAGATCTCGCTCCAGGGGGCAGCGGCAAAGACTGCAATAACAACAGGGTCCTGGATAGCTGCGATATCGCCGGGGGTGTTTCTGTCGATGAAGATGGTGATGGGGTTCCCGATGAGTGCTTTACGCGGCCGGTTTTTTACAGGGGAGATACCACAGGTGATGGGTTCCTGGACCTGACCGATGGAATCTCGGTTTTTGTCTACCTGTTCAGGGGAACTGTTTTTCCCCAATGTCTCGATGC
>JAYGDV010000582.1:0-4927 GCA_046582735.1 Planctomycetota bacterium | reverse complement strand
GCCCTGAAGTGGCTGAACCGCATGCATCTTGAGGGCAGGTCCGCCGACAGTGAACTGGAGGCGCGAATCAGCTCCTATGAGCTGGCTTTCCGGATGCAGATGGAGGCGCCCGAGATCGTTGATATTTCCAGGGAGACAGCCTCGACTCGAGAGCTCTACGGTTTGAACGAGGGGCATACTGCCGGTTTCGGCCGCCAGTGCCTGCTTGCCCGCCGGCTGGTTGAGCGCGGTGTTCGTTACAGCCTCCTGGTACATGGTGTCCAGATCGGCGGCTACAGCTGGGATGATCACGGCGATGTGAAGGGCGGAATGATTCGCCACAGCCGTGAGGTCGACAAGCCCATCTCGGGGCTTCTCGCAGATCTCAAGCAGCGCGGGCTCCTGGAGGAGACCCTGGTGGTCTGGGCTTCGGAGATGGGTCGGACGCCTTTCCGCAACGGTGGGCTTGGCAGCAAGCCGGGCCGGGAGCACAACTCCTACGCTCTCTGCATGTGGATGGCCGGGGGCGACGTCCAGGGCGGCTCGACGGCGGGAGAGACCGACGAGTTCAGCCTGCGCTCGGTCGGCGAACCGATCCATATGCGGGATGTGCATGCCACGATTCTCAACCTCATGGGGATCGAGGATGAGCGCCTGACCTACCGCTACGCGGGGCGCAACAGGCGCCTGACCGACATCGGTGGAAGAACGCTCGAAGAGATCATCGGCTGAAGATCTTTTCGTTGACCTCGACTCCGAGTCCCGGCTTCGGCTCGACATGGACCCTGCCGTTTTCAGGCTGCGGCTCACCGTGGAAGATGGGCTCTATCTCTGTATCGGGCAGTGAATCCCAGCAGGGCAGGGGGAAGTACTCGATCATGGGTATATTCTTATTCGCCAGGGCGAAGTGCAGGTGGGTGATCCCGTAGGCATGGGGGATCAGGGTGACTCCGCTCTCGGCGGCCAGGGCCGCAATCCTCTGCCCCTCGGTGAACCCTCCGCATCTCCTCAGGTCCGGCTGGATAATATCCATGGCCCCTTTACCGATGATGTCGCGGAAGCCGAACCATGTGTATTCGTGCTCACCTCCGGAGATCGGGATGGAGGTTTCCTGGCGCAGCTCTGCATAGCCATCGAGATCGTCGGGAATCAGCGGTTCCTCGACCCATGCGAGACCGTAGGGTTCGAGTCTTTTACACATCTTTGTGGCGTAGTCGAGGTTCCAGCCCATGTAGGCATCCGCCATCAGGTCAATGTCGGGGCCAACGGCATCACGGGCATTGGCGATATGGGCCTCGTTTTCGTCCATCCCCTTTTCACCATCTCCCGGTCCGTAGGGGAATCGCATCTTCATCGACCGGTAGCCTTCGGCTACGTAGGCCCGGGCTTCATCCTGTACCTTGTCGTGGCCTACCGGGTGGAGTGCCGAGGCGTAGACCTGAACCGATTCAGAGACGGGACCTCCGAGAAGTTCGTAGACGGGCTTGCCCGTGGCGATTCCCTTCAGGTCCCACAGGGCGATGTCAATGGCGCTGATTACCTGCAGAACGGTTCCCTTCCTGCCGTAGGGCAGGGTGGCGCGGAAGAGACGGTCCCAGAGGCTTTCGATCTCGAGGGGATCCTGGTCGATGAGCAGCCGGCAGAGATGGTTCTCAACAATCGGCCGAACCGCGTTGCATCCGTCCTCACACCACCCGGTGCCGACGATCCCATCGTCGGTTTCGACCTGGATGACAGCCATGCCGGAATCCCAGAACCAGGAACCCCTGGTCTCCTTGAAGTCTGTATAAATATCCAGCGGTGTTACCAGTGGCAGGGTTTTCTCGCGCTCGGCAAGGTGTCCCCAGATGGAGCGGTTGGCGTGGTGGACGCGGATTTCCTTGATCTTCATGTATGCTACAACCTGTAGGTGAGACCCGGAGACTGTGGGACAGAGGCAGCCGCTTAAAAATGACGGGGCATGGTATCATGTGTTTGCGGGGAAACACTATGGTTCTGAGTGGCGGGAAGGGGCTATTATTACTGGCAGGTCTGTCGAGGAATAAACTTCAATTACCGCGATGATCCATCGCGGAACACCCTGACATGAGGAAACTTCATCTGATGAACCCGGTAACGCAATTCAAGTTTGAATCGAAGCGCTCTGTTTTTCTTCCAGCCGTTTTTGTTGCCCTACTCACAGCGGCTACTCCGGCTGTACTGGCACAGGATGTCGACTTCGCCAAAGAGGTTCTGCCAGTTCTGAAGGCGAATTGCTTCAAATGCCACGGAGAGAAAAAAGCGAAGGCCAAGCTGAGACTCCACACGCAGGCCGATCTCCTCAAGGGAAGCAAGGACGGCAAGGTGGTTGAGCCGGGAAAGGCCTCCGCCAGCCCCCTGGTAAAACGGATTTCTCTTGGTGCTGATGACGATGACATCATGCCGCCGGAGGAAGGCCCCCTCAAGAAATCCGAGATCGCGGCCATCTCTCGCTGGATTGACCAGGGAGCCAAGTGGCCGGCGGGTGTTACGGCCGGTTCCGGTACAAAGAGTGCCAATGTTGTCAAGGTAGCTGCAATGCCGGCAACGCTGGTAGCGGCTATTGAAAAGGCCGGTGGCAGGACGATGCGGCTGGCCCAGGACACCAACCTGGTAACGGTCAGCTTTCGCGCAGCCGCCGACAAGACCGGGGACGCCCAGCTTGCTGTTCTGAAGGGAGTGAAGTCCGTGACGGAGCTCAACCTCAGCCAGTCGAAGATTACCGACGCCGGACTTGCCAGCCTCTCCGGGTTGGAAAACCTCACCCGTCTCCACCTGGAACTTACAGGTATTGATGGTTCCGGGCTGGTTCACCTGAAGCCATTGAAGAGCCTGCGCTATCTGAACCTCTACGGGACGAAGGTGGATGACAAGGCCGTGGCGCACATCTCAGCGTTGAAGGGACTCAAGAAGCTCTATCTATGGCAGACAGCCGTTACCGATGCTGGTGTCGCATCCATCGAGAAGGCGCTTCCCGGTATCGGGATCAACCGTGGCCTGGTCGCAGCGAAAAAGGCTGATCCACCTGCTAAACCACCTGCTAAACCACCAGCGAAGCCGGCCAAGGCCTCAGTAGTGATTGCCCAGTCGAGCGCCGGCTGGAAGTTTACCGCCGCAAGCGGTATCAAGGGAGAGGACTGGCTCAAGGCTGCTTTCGATGACAGCAAATGGACCGCCGGGAAGACCCCGATCGGTTACGGAGAGCCGAGCATAGCCCAGAAGAAGGGAACCACTGCCAGCCTGCAGGGGCAGCCGGTTCTGTTCCGCAGGAAATTCGCGGTCGACAAGAAGCTGATCGATTCCAAGAGCAAGTTCAGGTTACAGGTTGCTTCTGACAATTCGGCAACCGTCTGGATCAACGGCAAGCAGGTTGACAAGGAAGATGGCGACCACGAGGCGACCTATTGGAACCGGACCGTTGAGATCGCCGCCGGGCTTCTCAAGCAGGATGGAAACGTGGTCTCCGTGCTCGTCAACAATAAGCAGGGATCGAGTGACATTTTCCTGGATCTGCAGCTCGAGTCGACCGGCCCCTGAGAGGAGGCCTGGAGCGGAACACAGGGGCCTTCAGCAGGGGTTCATGCCCGGATCCCGGCTACCGGTCGCGCTTCTCGTTTGCCGGGCCCGAGGCGTCCGGGGACCTTCATTCCCTCAAGGAGCGTATTATAGACGTCGATGCCCTCGGCTCCGACGTCCATGATGTTCCCGGTCTTGAAGCGGCCGTTGGCTGAAGTGATGGCGTGGAACACGCCTGAAAGTTCGCGCTTCACGTTCGAGTGACGACCGTCACCGGATTCGGTGGAGATGGTGATGAGGCTGTTTTCCAGGATGCTTCTGCCGTTAGCCTCCATGGAATCCTTGTTGTCGAGTTTCTGGAGGAAGTATGCCACCTCGCGCATTTTCATATGCGCATGTGCCCGCAGCTGTTCGTTTTTCTTCTTCGGGTTGAACTGGTGCCACCATTCGTGGCTGCAACCCTGGGACCCGGAGCGCTTGTGCTGGGCGGAATCATCGAATTGGTAGATCTTCCTCCCGCCGTAGCGGTAATCCCCCTTGAGTCGTATTCGCTCACCGGCCGCGAGGAAGGTGACGGAACCAAAACGGGTTCGATCGCACTGGATGGCAAGCGCGTAAAGATCCGCCATCAGGCGCCACTCGGGGATCAGTTCGTCGAGGGTAATGTCAATCCCCTCGCCGCCGGGATCCGCCTCTCCGCCATGCTTCAACCTGGACCTGGCCGGAAGAGCGGGAGCCCTCGGGTTGGTGGTTTTCATCTTGTAGGCGCGTTGCTCGTATTCCCGTATGCGGTCGAGGTGATCGGCCACACGTGCCCTGGACGCTGCGCCCAGGGGTGAGTTGTCGCCGGTGTAGTACCTGTACTGGGCGACCACCGAATCCAGGACGCTGCGTTTGAGATGCAGGCGCCGGGCGTCGGATCCCTTTTCAGCAGTGACTGTACCGAAGACCCTCTCAAAGAGATCGCGCGGTTTTTCCTGGATCGTCGCTGCGACGCTTCCATCCGGATTGTAGCTGTGAACAAAGCGGCTGACGCGGCTGCGCCGGAAGAAGGTGCCGCCAATCAGGGTGGGCACCATACCCGGGGGCAGGCCCTGGGGATAATGGCCTCTTCGAATTACCTGGTCGATGGAAGGCCCCCCCGAGCGGGCTTCGCCATTGGGTGGTTCGGCGGTAAAGGCACCCGAGGAACCGTCGAAGTGGGCGTTGATTCCGTTTTCATCGCAGCGGACCTGGTCGACATTGCGCATGATGAGGAGCTTGTCGCCCAGTGGTTCGAGGGGCTCGAGAACGCCCTTGAAACCCTCGGTCTGCAGCGGGGCAGGAATCCCGAGGCCGAAGAATACGTTGAAGGCTCGAACCGGGATTTCCTTTTGCCGGGCGAAAGCGGAGGGTGCGAGCATCTCTTCCAGCA
>JAYGDV010000580.1:0-14417 GCA_046582735.1 Planctomycetota bacterium | reverse complement strand
AGAGCTTGTGCCGGATGATGGTGCAGACCCAGGCGAAGAATGCCGCATCGTTGCGCAGTTTACCGACGTCGGCAATCGCCTCGGCCATTGTCGACTGCACCAGGTCCTGGGTTTCCTGGACATTACGCAGATCGTCGCCGAGCTTGCCGTGGAACTTCCGCATCCACAGGGGGTAGTAGCGCTCGCAGATCGCTTTCCAGGCCTCCCGGTCTCCCTCTTTTGCACGGACGATCAACTCGATGCTCTCCGGCGAGGTGATTCCGATTCCACGGGCAGGCTGATCAGCCTGGGAGTTATCACCAGCCTGGTCGCCCGGGTCTTCAGAAGCGGGTTCATCGTGTTCGCTCAGCATATTCACTGTTCTAGTTTTCAGGCGCCGGTCTGTCCACGGAATTTTTTTCGCAGGGCAGCTCCTGCCGTGCGCCGGAGTTCCAGGATGTTCAACAGCAATGGGTTATGACGCATTCCAGGGGTGGTTCTCCTGCTTGCAGCAGGGTTTCTCCCGGCCGGCAGAAAAAAAATGGCAGAGCCGGACGTTTTCGGTCCCCAACAGGCAGTGAACGAAAGTTTCGGAGATCAGAACTTCTGCTTTTCAAGTTATCGAAGGCGTTCCCCCCACACTGGTAATCGAGGTGGACTCGGCAGTCTTCGAGAGAATTCAAAACGGTAAAACAAAACCAGGGAGTAAGGAAAATGTCCATTTCAAGAAGATCGTTTATCGCCCGCAGCCTCGGTTATTCAAGTCTCCTGCTGCCGTGTTGTTCTTCACTGGTGCAGGGCCGGCCGGTCGATGGAAACAGCAAGGGAGCGTCCGTCACCTCTTCGGAAGCGGACCAGCAGGCCATAGAGTTCTTTCAGTCAGTGGTGAAGAAGGAACTGCAGCCGACCCGGTTCGAATACCTCGATGAAGGCCGTTTCGAGCTGTTCTATGACTTCAACCGCAAGGACTCCAGGCAATCACAGGCTTTCACCAGGAAGATCGGAAAGCGGGGCAATGATAAGTTCCGGTGGACCTTGCCCGAGGAGGAATGCCGCAAGTACCGGGTTCCGGGCCTGCGAATCTCCGACAAGGGGATGGCGCTCTTGCGGGTCTGGTGGGAAGACGAGGTCGAGGTCGAGATGCGGTTTCGCCAATACGTAACGATGAATCCGAGGAACGTATTTGCCGTGGTTTTCAACAATAAGAGCAACGCTGCGGTCGGTTCGAATTACGGCAGCCAGTGCGCCCTGTTCTCGCGCGGCAGGCTCATCAAGCGGACAAAGGCCAGGATCCAGAAGGTCTATTACAACCAGTACAACTTGATTGGCCTCAATGTTCGCGCCGGAGAGTTTGCCGCCTGCAGGGAGGGTGTGGTTGCAAGCAGGGGCAAGTATCCCGAGGGTAAGTTCCAGAGCGGCCGGGTCGGATTTTTCTGGGGTGGGACGATGGCCGGGGTGATCGAGAGCCTCAAGATCACCGGCCGGATCGACTACCAGAGCACCCTCGAGGGATTGAAAAACCGTAAGTAAGGCCCGGTTCAGGACTGCCGGGATGCCCCGCCAGGGGAGATTTTTTCCAGAAAAACTGGCAGGTCCCCCGGGGTTTTGTCCCCAGTAGATAGTAAGCGGGTTTTTTCGGATGGTCAGCCGGCACTTTCCGTCCCCGCTGGATTATCTGTTTTTTTTTTCTTTAGAGAGAGAGAGGTAGGCACATGTCCTTCCCACAGGTTTTCAGGATTTGCATCGCTTGTGTTTTTGCGGTTTTCTTTTCGGCGAGCCAGGGGGCATACGCCCAGTCTGTACCCTTTATCCGCGGTGACGCCAATGTCGATGCGGCGGTGGATATCTCTGATGCGTCGATGATTCTCAGTGTTCTCTTCCTGGGGGGGGATATGGTTCCCTGCCGGGATTCCGCCGATGTGAACGCGGATGGAGCGCTGGATGTTTCCGATGCTGTCGGGGTGCTTGCGTATCTCTTCGGAGAAGGGCAGCAGCCGCCAGCCCCGTTTCCCGGTTGCGGCGTTGCTTCAACCCTCAGGCCGGTGCTGGGGTGCGAGAGCTTTTCGATCTGTCCCCCCGGGCCTGGTATTCCTTCGACGGCCTCATTGGAAGGCGCCATCGCCAGGTTCCTGTCGATTCCCGCCAATAGCGCGCTCTTTGCAGGAGCCGAGGTTCGTATTGAAAGCCAGGTTCCGGCATCCGGGATTGATCATGCTGTCGGGGAGATCGTTAACTCTGCTGCATTCCTGCCGGGTTCTTCCGGTGGTGTCGCGAATAACGGAGGTCCTGCAGATGTTCAAACTACCCTGGACATTTTGCGGCTCAATTCAGAAACCATCGAGAGTTCCGGACTTCTTGCCCGGGCTCAGCGGGAATACAGCGGCTATGTCAGGACTCTTGTCGAGGCAGGCGATTACCTTGTCTCCGTAACCTGGAACCCGGCTTATGGAGAGTCGTTCAGTACCATGGGGGTGATTTCCGACAGTGGCGAGCCCCGGTTCGAGCCAATCCTCGATCTCGCCCTAACCCTGTCCAGTTCGTCTTCATCCAGGCCTGTGAATGGAGATGGTGGAGGGGCGGCTGTACATGTCGGATTAGATGTCCACGAGTGGAAGAATATCCTCGGCATCGTGAAAGCGGAAGTGGCTCTCGAGGTGATGGCTCTCGGGGCGGATGGATGCCAGGCGGAGTTCACGGCATCCTACACTTCCAGTACGGCCTTTCCCTTTGTTGCCGAGCCGGGAGCGGCTGCGCCGCCGGTGTTGCGTACTTGTTTTTCGAAGGTGGAATGCACCTGCCGCCGCGAGCCGGAGCTGCAAGAAAACAAGATGGAATGCGGCCAGAGCTCCCAGGGCTACAATGTGATCGCCCGAATAGCCACCCAGTGGTTTGGTGCTGATATCAGGACCTATCCGGGTACCTTGAGGGCCTGGGCATGTGCTGATGGACAGGCAGGCCGGGGTAACTGGTAATCTGCCAGGTGGAATTTCCTTTTCCACCGGAAAGTAAAGAGCTGCAGGGCGCCTTCAATGCGTCCTACAGCTCTTTTTAGATGGGATTCATTTTCCTGCAGGCTCATCCCCGGGCTTCACGCCCTGAAGAGAAGTTCTGCCACCTTTGGAATGGGTGGGGTTCCCGCGTTTTCCAGTTTGATCAGGCCAGTAGTGCCGATTGGCCCTTCGGCAGGTCGAAGCAGAGGATGAGAGAGTTCTCCCTGCGAAGCCAGCTTCCGGCGACCAGGTTTCGCTGCTGGCGCACTTCATTGAGCACCAGGGGTTTGCCGCCATGGGTGACCACGGGCGCTCCGGCGCGCCGGGGCTTGACCCGCAGGGTGAAGGCCCCGCAGGCGAAGGGGGCATGGAGGGAGAAGCCGGTGGCGGTGGGCTCGATCGCCGTCAGCTTCCTCGCTGCCCAGTAGCGGGCGATTTCGCTGATCTTCATCCACAGGGTCCGGTCGCGGTAACGGGTGTTGAGGGCGAGGATCACCTTCTTGAAATCAGCGAAGCCTTTGCGGGTTCCGTGCGTGTACATTCCCGGCCAGTGGCAGAGCATCACCGCCGGGGCGCCGCGTTCGATGAGCTCCACCATCCTGCCGCCGGTGGCGTCGTCGTTCGAGTAGAGCTGTCCGCGGCTCTTCACATCTCCATCCCAGCCGCCGAACCAGTCCCCGGTGCCGGCCGGGACGTTAACCACGGCGCGCGGGTTGGCGGTCTTCAGCCCGCTGACATGCTCGAGGCGCGGCTCGGTGTTCTCGTCTTTGCCTCCGGCCACGTACTTGAAATAATGCGGAAGCTCGACCCCGTACACATCGCGCAGGGCATCCCCCGCCGCCAGCGACAGCTCCGGCTTGACCAGATTGCCGAAACCGCCGGGGGTGGTGACTCCCTCGCACGGCAGCCCGCAGTTTTTAAGGATCTTCAGGGCGTAGGCGAGGTACCCCGCCAGTTCGTCGACCGATTTCTTTTCCTGGGGCCAGGAGTTTTCCATCGTCGCGGCGTTGGCCGGTTCGAGAGGGCGGCCGGTCGAGAGGTCGATGACCCGGGTGTGTGTGATCATCTCGGGATGGATGTCCCAATTGGGCAGCATGAGATCTCTCACCAGCGCGAGGCTTTGCTCCAGGTCGTTACGTGACCAGCCCGGCAGCTCGCGGTCGAGGAAGCCAACGCAGGCGGGGTTGGGTACGATGCTGTACTTGCCGCGGACGCCGTGCTCAGCGCACCATTGTCCGAATTGGCGGACGAAGTCATCGGGGATCTCCCGCGGCCAGGTCTTCCAGGGTTTCTTGTACTGCTGCCTCAGGGGCCAGGCGGCAGCGAATTGCGGCATGCAGAAATGACCCATGTTCACCAGGCAGGTCGAGTCGTCGATGATGAACGAGAGCGGCACCCGCCCACGCGGATGGAGCACCTCGACGTCCTTGTCCTGGCGGGGGCGCTCTCCCGCCGGGTTCTCGGGCACGTAGGAGGCTGCTGGCGAGCTGGGCGTGCCGCCGGCGGCCGCCAGGGCCGCGGAGGTCTTCAGGAAATCACGCCGGGTAGGTTTCCACATGGCTTTTCGCCGGGCCAGGTTTCCCTGGAGCCGGGTTGGTACTGTCTAGTCCTTCGTATTTTCATCGCCGAGCTTCACTCCCTTGAGAGTTTTTCCATCGAGGAGATAGTCGCCCTTCGTGGTCGAGAGGTAGAGCTTGTCTCCGAGCGCACACATCCACTCAGCGCCGGGCCACGATTTCTTCAGCGGGCGGGAGCCGGGGGATTTCGGTGAGATCCTGCAGACCTCCTCGCCCTTGAGCAGGTAGAGATAACCCGCTGCCGTGGTGGCGAAGCGGGCGCCCTCCCAGTCTCCCTTGTGGCTTTTGGTTTTCCAGCGCACCGGGTTTACCTCGTCGATACCGGTGGCGGTGATGACGAAGAGCCGGTGCTTGTTCTTTCCCAGGGCGTGTTCGAGGGCGACGAGGCCCTGGACGTTCTCCCATTTTTTCGGGCAGGTCTCGAAGGCCCAGGTCTTCGGATCAGCCTGGTCGAGGGTGCCACCGGTCATGATGAATAGCTTGCCGCCGAGCGCGGCGGTATGCCGGGCGTATTTCCAGTTCTCAAGCGGCGCGGCGATGGAGCTCTCGGTCTTTTTCCCGCGGGCGTAGTCGTAGGTGCTCATCTGTCGGCACCATTGGGGATCCGGGGGTGAGGGGTCGAGGGTTACGGCATTGGCCATCGCGCTGCAGGAGCCCCCGGTGGTTACCCAGATCCCTACCCGCCGGGAGTTGAGGACGCGGTTGGAGAACAGGCTGACATTTTCAGTCGGCCAGCCCATGTACTCGTCGGGTTCTACGCTGATGGCGATGGTCCGTGGGTTGACGATGAAGTTCCCGGCGATTGTAACTCCGCTCGAGCGTGCGCAGACCAGCGCGGCGCAGTACCAGCGCGGCTGCTTCGCCGCGGCGTCATGGTCGAGAATGAGGTTGTTCCTGATCGAGATTTCCGAGTGATTGGCCGCACGTGCGAGGTAGATGCTATGGCGCGTACATTCGCGGATGAGGTTGTTCGAGACGGTCACCTTCGTGGCGTTCTCGACGTGCACGCCGTAGCCCCAGCCTGCATCGGTTCCAACGGTCGGCCCGATGATGTTACCGTCGATGAGGACATCTTCGTAGTCGCTGGTGACCGCGGTGGCCACGCTGATGCCGACGGCCACCTTTTCAATCCGCAGGTTGGTGAAGCGCAGTCCCTTGTTTTTCGTGCTGCCGGAGTAATTGCCGATGGCGTGGGTGTTCTCCTTGAGCGGGAGGGTGCCGCTGATGGTGAGTCCCTGGATCGTGACGTTGGAGAGGTTGCTGCCGATGTAGAAGCCGAACTTCATTTCGGCGGAGAGTTCGATGCGCGTCGTGTCACGGTTTTTTCCGATGATGGCGACGTTGCTCTTGTTCTCCAGTAGCACCCCCTGCAGGTGGGGTTCCTGTGGTTTCAACCTGTAGGTTCCAGGCGTAAGCAGGAAGGCGGTATTGGCGCGCGCGTTGCGAACCAGGGCTGCGAGATCCTGCCTGGGGGTAACCTTGACATATTTTATTTTCGCCTCAAGGCGTGGCGAGCTGCAGCAGAGGCAGGCCATTGCCAGGACGATGGTGTAGTTCGGTATGGTTTTCATCCCGCCTCCAGTCTATCTGAGCCGGGATTTGTAACCAAGAGGATGGTTGGTTTTCTTGTCGGCCCCGGTTTTCCCCGCTGCGTTGGGAGATTGCACGGGGTCTGGATTTCTGGCAAGCTCGTTATATGAAATACACAAAATTGAACCAGCTGGTTGTGGGGGCCCTGCTCCTGGCATCGGTAAGCAATCCCGGCACTGGTCTGCTCGGTGATGACCGCAAGCCGACCCTCTGTGTCGGCAATTACCAGTCGGAGGCCGATGCGGTCAAACAGCTTGCCCGCTTCAAGAAGACCCATTCGAACCTGGGTGAGTGGAAGAGCCGGGAGGCGAAGATCCGCAGGCAGATCCTGGCGGGTGCCGGTCTCGATCCTCTGCCCAAGCGGACCCCGCTCAACCCCGTTCTCGGTAAAGAAGCGGAATTCAAGGGCTACTCAGCCTGCTCTGCGGCCTTTGAGGCGGCTCCCGGTTTCTTCGTTCACGGAACCCTCTACCGCCCGCTGGGCCGCAAGGGGCCGTTCCCGGCCGTTCTCTGTCCGCATGGGCACTATCGCGGACCCGAAGGGGGCCGCCAGAGAGCCGACCAGCAGCACCGGTGTGCGACACTTGCCCGTATGGGGGCGGTGGTTTTTTCCTACGATATGATCGGCTTCGGGGATTCTCAGAGCCTGGGATGGGACCATCGCCACAAGCAGGCTCTGACCCTGCAGACCTGGAGCAGCATCCGGGCAATTGATTTCGTTCAGTCGCTCCCTGGTGTTGATGGCAAGCGGATTGGTGTCACCGGCTGCTCGGGCGGCGGAACGCAGACCTTCCTACTCACCGCCATCGATCCACGTGTAACGGTTTCGGTTCCGGTGGTCATGGTGTCGGCTCACTTCTTCGGGGGATGTCATTGCGAGAGCGGTATGCCGGTTCACAAGACACCGGAACTGGAGACCAGCAATGTCGAGTTCGCCGCGTTGGCGGCGCCGCGGCCCCTGATGCTGATTTCAGTCGGTGGTGACTGGACGAAGAATACGCCAGAGGTCGAGTATCCCTATATCCGCGGGATCTACAGTTATTTCGGCAAGGAAGCGAATGTCGAGAATGCCCACTTCGCCACGGAAGGGCACGGCTACCAGCTCTCCAAGCGCCAGGCCATGTATCCCTTCATGGCCAAGCACCTGGGACTTGATTCAACCGGGGTGCTCGACAAGACGACCGGGAAATTCGACGAGAGCGGAACAACCGTGCAGACTCGCGTCCAGATGAGGACTTTTGAGTCCCGTTCGGTGATGCCTTCGCATGCGCTGAAGCCTGGTTCCAGGGTTCAGCTGGCTTTCCGGGGTAAATAGTCTGTCCGCGGGGTGTTCCCCGCCCCGGCAGAAAAAATCCTGAGCAATTTGCAATTCTGCAAACTGCCTTCATGATTCCAACACCCGAGGAGTCTTGATGAGATATTCGCAGAAACCCTGATGGAGTGAAGGCTTTCCAGGTTCAGCATTTCTGCGGCAGTCGTTGTGCGAAACGGTCACCGGGAAGAGCTCCCGCAGGTTGACCAGGGTGTCACAGGAACGCAACTTTGAGGTTCGTGGCCATTCCGGTCGCCGGTCGGCAGTCAAGCTCTCGCTACGGTTGTTGAAGAGGATCCTGATACTGGCCCACAGTAGAAAGGGAGGAAACGTGAACGCTATAGAGCTGTACAACCAGGGACGCGACTTTTTCGAAGAGCGCCAGTGGAAAAAGGCCGTGGGGTGTTTTAACCGGGCGCTGAGATTTGATCCCGCTTTCGCGGATGCATTGTTCAAGCGTGCGGAAGCCTACCGCCACCTTGGAGAGGAGGGAAAGAGCATCCTGGATTACACCGAGGTGATCAATCGTGATCCTGCTCACTTCATGGCCCACTACAGGCGGGGTAAGGTCTATTGCACCAGGGATAAGCCACGCTATGACCTGGCCATGCGCGATTTCAACAAGGCAGTCCGCCTGCGGCCGGATGATTCCCGGGGCTATCGAGGCCGGGCAAACGTCAACTACAGGACCGGCAAGTATTCGAAGGTGATCGGTGACTGCAGCCGCTCTCTTCGTCTCGAACCGGATTGCGCTTTTCTGCATGTTCTTCGCGGTATGTCCTACCTGATTGAAGAACGCAGTTCATCAGATGATTACACCCGGGAAATGGAGAGGATTGTCGGTAAGTTCGAGGGTGCTGTCGATTCCATCTCACGCACGGCCAGGAAAAATTCGACATCGACGGTCGTTACCAGGCCCCTGCAGGTGAGCACTGATTTCTGCATACCGGTTGATCTCAAATCAGCTGAGAACCAGGCGGCAAAGGCCGGCAGGGGTGCAACCTGTTCTGCCCTCGAGGATTTCGGCAAGGCCATCCTGATAGAGCCGATCTACAGCTACGCCTATTGGTGCCGTGGAAACGTTTACCTCGAAAACCAGCTTCTTGATTCTGCCATCGTTGATTTCACCCAGGCGGTCGAAACGGCCCGGGGGGTTGCTGATCCTTATTTCAGCCGGGGGATTGCCTATTACCACAAGGCCTGGTTTGGCCAGGCGATCAGCGACTTCGACGATGCTATCGCGCGGGATATCGACTGTGCCGAGTTCTACTGGTGGAGGGGCCAGGCCTGGGAGTCCAAGGGCGAAGGTGAAAAAGCCCAGGAAGATTTCCAGAAGGCCGCTGCCCTGGGCTACGAGGAGGATGAGGAAAGCTGAGAGGCAACCTGCAGGCCAGGTGGCGTTTCATGTTGTCTTCAGGGGGTTCCTGCCTTGAGTTCCCTCACATAGACGTTGGCAAAGCCGATCGGGCCGGTGGGGAGAATGCGAATGGGGCCTTTTTCGGCGATGCCCTCGAGGATCTTGTCGGTAAACAGTTGCCTGCCGTTCAGCTTGAGGCTCAGCTTGTTGCCGCGCAGCTCTCCTTCGAAGCGGTTCCAGCCCTTCGACTTCAGGGTTGAGTCGATCGTGATCGCGGCGGCCGCCGAATCACGCAGCAGCACCTTGCAGGCCGTCGGTTTTTTCGGGGCCTGGACATCGAAGATGAAGCCGAAGTCCGAGAAGGATTCCGTTGTTACGAGGGACCTGTCGTCGACCTTTGATTTTCCATTATAGCGGAAGGTCCAGTTGCGCGATTGCCAGCCCTTGCCGGCCGATTTCCAGCCTGAGAGGTCGACACCGGTATACAGGCAGCGGTAGCCACGGTCGGCGATGGCGGTCTGGCCAGGCTCGAGCGGGGTGTCGGGCAGCTCGCGGATCTTCAGGTTTCGGTAGTGGACGATGCCACCCTCTGATTCGAGGCAGATATAGCCCTTGCGGGGGCTGGCGTTTTTGCCATTGGTTACGACCTTGCCGTTGACTGCCAGTGAGATGGTTCCATCGTTACAGGTGATGCGGTAGTGGTTCCACTCCGGGGTCGGCTTCGAGCGGTTCTCGGTGGGAAAGGCCCGGCTGCCGCCGCGGCCGTTGATGGGGGTCATCTTCGCCCCGTGGATCGGGAAGATGTCGCCGTGGGTGGTATGGCCCCTGGTGTTGCCGTAGGAATTCTCGAGCACCTGGACCTCGACGCCGCGGTGGAAGGGCTGTCCGCGGGCGGTGATGTCATCGGCCCAGACGAAGATCCCGGCGTTGCCGCGCGCCTTCATGTGGCGCCACTCGACCTCCATGATGAAGTTCTGGTACATCCGGGTCGTGCGCAGCTCGCCGGTCGGCTTGCCGGTGCAGATGATCATCCCGTCCTTCACGCTCCAGGTGGAGGGGGCAGTGTTGACCTTGACCCAGCCGTCGAGGTTTTTGCCGTTGAAGAGTGGCTGGAACTCTTCCTTTTTATCTTCCGCCTCGATGCCAGGGAGGGTGAATAAAAAAGCCAGTGCCAGCAGCAGTCCATGGGTTTTCATAGCTCGAGTTCTCCTGGGTTTATTTCCACCTGGGAAAGGATAACCCAATCCGAGATTGAAAAGTAGAAGCGCCCGGCTTGCCGGGAGTGTGGCTGCCGGGCTACTCTGGGGTCCTTGAGTTGTTTTCTGCGGGCTTTGAGGCCCGGGGTCTTTTCCGAGGAGGACATTCGTGAGCCATTGGGACTGGGTAATTATCGCCCTGCTGAACATCCCGATCATCGTCTACGGTTTCTACCTGGGGCTCAAGGTGCGCAGCAGCACCGACTGGTTCCTCGCCGGGCGCACCCTGCCGTGGTGGCTGGTGGGGATCTCGATGTACGCCACTGCGATCGACTCGAGCGATCTCGTCGGCGATTCCGGCGAGACCTACAATATAGGACTCAGCTTTTTCGTTATGAACTGGGTAGGGGTCGTGGCGGGATGGATGATCGCTGGTTTTTTCATTGCACTTCCCATGTACCGCCGGGGCATGTTCACCAATGCCGAGTACCTCGAGGCTCGCTTCGGGCCCGCCGCGCGTGTTTTGAGCGTTCTCGTACAATTGCAGTACCGTACCGCCGTCATGGCGATTATCGCCTATACGGCCTACCTGACCCTCGATATTGTCTGTGGCCTGGGCTCCTACGCCTGGTGGGGTGTTATCGGGATCGCCATCCTGGCGAGTATCTACACGGCGCTGGGCGGCCTGCGCTCGGTGGCGATTACAGATTCTCTGCAGTTTGTGGTGATGCTCGCGGCGGCCCTTATTTTCTGGGGGCTTGTCTGGGGCGAGGTAGGTGGCTGGGAGGGGACCCGCGAAAAGCTCGAGGCGCACGATCCCGAGGTGGCCGCGGAAATGCTGCATGTTGGCCATGACACGGTTGAGCGTAAAGCGGTGGTTAAATTCTCGGAGGGGACAGGTGCAGACGCCCAGCCCGATCGTCTTGAGGCGAAGCGGATGCATATCGAGGGCTTCAAATACAACAAGGAGAAAAAGAGATACGAGCGCCGTTCCCCGGTCTGGCTCGTCGTCCTGGCCTTCATCATCCTCGGCATCGGCTACTCGGTGGTGAACCACACCCAGTGCATGCGCCTGCTCGGCTCGCGCAGCGAGTGGCACCTGAAAATGTCGGTCTTCGCGGCGGGCCTCATCCTGGTGGTGATGTCTTTCTTCAATCTCTCGATGGGGGTCATGGGCCGCGCTCTCCATCCCGTCGTTGACCTGCTGCCGGGCGGTAAAAACGACGCCATCTATCCCTTCATGGTCAGCGAGCTGGCGCCGGAGTTCCTCAAAGGAATCGTGGTAGCCGGGATTCTCGCGGCCGCGTTGTCGACCTTCGATTCCATCGGCTCGACGCTCTCGGCGCTCTTCACCCGCGATATCTACGCCCGCTTTATTGTCCGGGATGGGGATGACAATCACTACCTGAAGGTAGGCCGCTGGGTTACACCGCTGGTCATCGGCGGGTCGTTCCTCTATATCTTTCCGCGTGATTTTCTCGCTGAGGGAATGGTCAGCTACTTTCTCAGCATCAGCAGCGTCTTCGTGGTGCCCCTGTTGACGCTCTATCTCATGGGCCGGTTCACGTCGGTTCATCGCAGAAGCGGCGTGATCGGGATTTGTGCCGGCGGAGCCTATGGGCTGGCGCGGTTGTGGATCGACAGCGAGGGCGTCTATCTTCCGTATTTCCTGACAAACACTTACGCCGCCTATTCCTACAGCATGCTCATCACCGCAGCCTCGATGGTGGCGGTGTCGTTGGCGCTCGGCTGGGAGAAGGAGGGGGAGCTGAGGACTGTCGAGGAGGATGGATGGCTCGGCAGGAGCCAGGCGCAAGCGAGGCAGTTGCTGGATTCCCAGGCGGCGGAGGCCTCCGGGTCCAGGTTGCCGGCGGTTCTCGCGCTGCTGGTTCTCGCCCTCGGTTGCATCCTGAGCTTCGTGATCTTCTGGTAGACATCCCTGCTGCCCGAATTAGCGGGCCGGGGTATACTGGCGGTTCGATTTCGTCCCCCGTGCAGACAACGAGAGAGAAAATGAAACATACGATCCTCGCACTTGTTTTGACCGTTTTTACGTCACTGGCGGCCAGCGCCGCCGACCGGCCGAACATCCTCATCATCCTGACCGATGACATGGGCTTTTCCGATCTCGGCTGCTTCGGTGGAGAGATCGACACTCCGAATCTCGACTCGTTGGCAATGGGCGGGCTGCGCTTTACCGAGTTTCACAATACGGCGAGGTGCTGGCCGACCCGGGCGACGCTCCTCGGGGGGCGCTACAGCGACCGTCTCGGACCCTCGCAGGTCACCATCCCTGAGGTTCTGAAGCCGGCCGGCTACCAGACCGCCATGGTGGGCAAGTGGCACCTGGGTATGAATCCCCGCAAAGATGGTCCGGTCCAGCGCGGCTTTGACGATTTCTATGGCACGATGACCGGCGCCGGCTCCTTCTGGGATCCGTATACCCTGACTCGCAACACCGATCCGATCGATGCGGTGGAGGAGGAGGGAGAGGGTTACTATTACACCGACGTCATCGGCAGGGAGGCCGTCCGCCAGATCGAGGCCTTCGCGAAGAACAAGGACAAGCCCTTCTTCCATTATGTCGCCTTCACGGCCGCGCACTGGCCGCTTCACGCGCCTGAGAAGACTATCCAGAAATACATCCCGCGCTACCAGGGTGGCTGGGAGGAGCTGCGCGCGGCGCGCTACAAGCGCATGCTCGAGATGGGGATCATCGATAAGGAGCGCTGGCCGCTTCCCGCCACCGAGTGGAACGTCAAGAAGTGGAAGGACGTCGATCACAAGGAGTGGCGTATCCGCAACATGGCGATCTACGCCGCCATGGTCGATCACATGGACCAGGCGGTCGGTAAGATCGTCGATGCGCTGAAGCGCACCGGCGCTCTCGACAATACCCTGGTAATCTACTTTCACGATAACGGAGCCTGCCCGGAGCATCTCGGCGGCAATGGCTACAATACGGCCAACAATGTTCTCGCCAAGGCGAAGAAGGCCGGCAAGAAGGTCTTCGTCGGGGATCATTTCAACGTCATGATGGGTGGCCCGATGACCTACGGCAGTGTCGGCCAGAACTGGGCCCATTCGCAGAACACCCCGCTTCGCCGCTACAAGATGAATGTCCACGAGGGCGGCGCCTGCACCCCGGCGATCGTTCACTGGCCGAAGGGGCTCAAGCACAAGCCGGGCTCGATCACGCTGCAGCGCGGCCATGTTGTCGACATGATGGCCACCTGCATCGAACTGGCCGGGGCGAAGTATCCCGCCGAGCGCAATGGCCGCAAGGTCGACCCGCACGAGAGCCTGAGCCTGGTGCCGGTCCTCACCGGCGGAAAGCAGCCTAGCGACCACGCCTATATTTTCAACCATGCCGGCACCCATGCGGTGATCAAGGGCGACTACAAGCTGGTGCGCGAGGGCAGGAAGAGGCCCTGGTACCTCTACAACCTGGCGAAGAACCGCACCGAGACCATCAACCTCGCTGAGAAGGAGCCCTCGCTGGTAGCAGCCCTGGAGGAGATCTGGGAAAACCGCTGGGGCAGGAAGAAGAAGTAGTTCGCCATGACCGTATCGAAAACGAGCCTGTTGTTTTTACTTATCCTGCTTGCCTGCGGCCCGCTGGGGCGGTGCGCGGCTTCGCAGCCCAACATCATCTTCTTTCTCTCCGATGATCATCGCTGGGACCGGATGGGCTGTGCCGGGCATTCCATCCTCAAGACGCCGACGCTGGACAGCCTCGCCGCTGGTGGGGTGCGGTTCACGAATATGTTCGTCACCACCTCGATCTGTGCCGCCAGCCGGGCCTCCATTCTCACAGGGCTCTACGAGCGCTCGCACCGCTTCACCTTCGGCACTCCGCCGATCGCCGCGAAGCTGACCGGCGAGAGCTACCCGGCGCTCCTTCGCAAGGCCGGGTACCGCACCGGCTTCATCGGCAAGTTCGGGGTCAAGATCGAGCGCGGAGAGCGCGAGAAGATGTTCGACTTTTTTGTCGGCATCGGCCGTGCTCCCTACCTGAAAAAACAGAAAGACGGCAGCCTGCGCCATGAAAGCGAGCTCTGTGGAGACCAGGCCATCCGGTTTATCGAATCCAACCCCGAGGACAAGCCGTTCTGCCTGTCGGTGAGCTTCAACGCTTCGCATGCAGAAGATGGTGACAAGCGCCCCGGCATCGGGCACTTCCCCTGGCCGAAGGCGGTCGATGGTCTCTACGAGGACGTCGAGATTCCCGACCCGCTCTACAGCGCGCCGGAGATTTTCGAGGCCCACCCGGAATTCATGAAGAAATCGATGAACCGCCAGCGCTTCTTCTGGCGCTGGGACAAGCCGGAGAAGTTCCGCACCAACCTGCGGGCCTACTACCGCATGATCAGCGGGATCGACGGGGTGATCGCCCGGGTTCGGGGCACGCTCGCG
>JAYGDV010000402.1:0-4624 GCA_046582735.1 Planctomycetota bacterium | reverse complement strand
AGGAGTTCACGCCGAGAGATCGGCAACGTCCGGCGTTGGTGGTTATTCCTGTTCATGAGATCCATCGTAGATGGTTCCAGTGGCTTTTGTCAGTCAAGAAAAACGAACTCATTGGCAAGCATCAGGGTTTTTACGTAATGGGTCCATCTTTGCGGGGTGTCCTCTTCCAGGTATTTCAGCGCCAGGGTTATTTCTTCGAGGTCTGGCTTCCTGCCGTAAATGTACCGGTAGAGGATGACGATCTTTTTACCCGGGTCAGAGATCCCACTGTAGCGGGGGAGTTCGAGAGTTTTTTTCGCCTGCTCCTCGGCGAAGGGGCCGTTCATCAGGTAAAGGGCCTGCTGGGGGACGGTGGTCTGGTAGCGTCCGGGACTGGTCGAGTCAGGAATCGCGAAGTCAAAATTCCTCAGGGTGGCCGGCAGGTTCTGGCGGTCGATGAAATTGTAGATCGTCCGACGCCTTGAGAAGGGGCGCTTGAAGATGTCCACGGACGCTCCCCCCATGTTCCTGTCGAGCCTCCCTGCAGCCTGCAGCATGGAATCCCGCATCGCTTCAAACTCCAGGCGCATGGGAGTAATTCTCCACAGGAGCAGGTTCTGGGGGTCCTTCAGAAAGTATTCGGAGTGCAGGGTGCTTCCCTGCCGGTAGGTTGCAGAGAGCAGGATTCGCCGGTGAAGTGCCTTTACCGACCATCCGTCCTCGATGAATCGCCTTGCAAGCCAGTCGAGGAGTTCCGGATGTGTTGGCTTGTCCCCACGAATACCGAAGTCGCTGGGGGTACGGACCAGGGCATTGGAGAAATGATGCTTCCATACACGGTTGACGATCACTCGTGCAGTCAGCGGGTTCCTGTTCGAGGTGATCGACTCAGCCAATTCCAGTCGGCCGCTGCCATTGGTATAAGGTTTCCTCTCTTTGGGGGAAAGAACAGCCAGGAATCTTCGTGGAACAGGTGTTCCCTGGTCCGATGATTTTCCCCGCTTGAAGATCCGCGGATTAACCGGCTTTGGCAGGTCCTCCATGCTCATCGCACGCTGGGGCTTACCGGAGGAATGCGCCGAGGGGTAGATCGCGCCGATGGCAGGGAGGTCCTTCGGCTCGCGAGAGCTGGCAAAGATTCCGTAGAGGGAGTAATAATCTGCAGTGGGGATGGGGTCGTATTTATGGTCATGACAGCGGGCGCATTGCACGGTCAGTCCCATCATCCCCCTGGTTACTACATCGATCAGGTCATCGATGATGTCGTGCTTATTATTGAGAAATCGTCTTCCAAGGGTCAGGTAGCCGAGGGCGGCAAGGGGACGTTTATCCTCTCCCAGCGACATCCTGTCAGCAGCAACCTGGTGGCGGATGAAGGTGTCATAGGGCAGGTCATCGTTGAAGGAGTTGATGACGTAATCACGGTAGGTATAGGAGAAGGGATATTTCCTCTCGGCGGTGAAGACATACCCCCTGGTGTCTGAGTAGCGGGCCACGTCGAGCCAGTGGCGTCCCCAGCGTTCTCCGTAGCGTGCGGAAGCAAGGAGGCGATCCACGACCTTTTCCCACGCAATCGGGGAATCATCCTTTTCAAAGGAGTCGATTTCTTCAGGTGTGGGAGGAAGTCCGATGAGATCGAAGGTGATTCGCCTGAGAAGCTTGCCCCTGTGGGCCGGGCGGGCAGGTGTCATTCCGGATGCTTCCAGGCGCCTGGATACGAAAAGATCGATCGGGTTGATTGCCCAGTCGGAGGTTCCTGCTGGTGGTTCAGGATCCCGGATTTCCTGGAAGGCCCAGTGGGTGGCAGGGTCGTTTTTTTGTGCCCTCGTTCCAGGCGTGTTTTCCGGCCACGGTGCTCCGGCTGAGATCCACTCGTTCAGCGCCTTGATCTCATCGGGAAGAAGCTTCTTTTTGGGAGGCATCTTGATCTTGCCGCTGTGGCGAACGGCGGCCATCAGTCGTCCCAGGCTGGGCTTACCTGCGATGATGAGGGGACCATCTTCTCCTTTTTGAAACAGGGCATCCTTTTGATCAAGACGAACTCCGCCCTTGGTGTTCTTTCCCCCGTGGCATTTGAAGCAATTCCCGGCCAGGATCGGCCGGATGCTGTTTTCAAAAAAAGTTTCGGTTTCCTCTCCGGGTGCAGGGGTGGCAAAGAGGAATGCGAGCAGGAGGCAGGCAAAGGCGCTGCAATTGGAGAAAATGGGTAATCTCAGGGGATGATCGAGTTGCATGGTGACGGCATCGTATCACCCCGCGCTGCACTTATGTAGAGTCAGCATTAACTCCATGCAGGCACTTGGGATGCGAGAACTCCTTTTATCAGTACGAATGAATATCCCAGATGCTTTATTTTTTATCCACAGAGTCTGCGCTACAATCGCTCGCTTGTTTCATGCCTGCCAGGAACTCTGTTCAGGGCACGGTATTCCACATCATTGGTGTTTTTTACAGGTCGGTTTAAAAAATGAGTCATTTGATTGAGCCGCACGGCGGTGAGCTTGTTGATCTTATTATAGGAGAGGAACAAGCGGAGGAATTGAAGAACCAGTCGAAGGAATGGCCTTCCTGGGATCTTTCGCCCAGGCAGATGTGCGATATCGAGTTGTTGCTCAACGGAGCTTTCTCGCCCCTTCGCGGTTTTATGAAGCGTGAAGATTACGACTCTGTCTGCAGCACGATGCGCCTTGCAGATTCCACCGTCTGGCCGATACCGATCACCCTTGCTGTGACCGAGGAGTTTGCCTCCTCGCTTTCCTCCGGGGACAAGGTTGCCCTGCGTGATCCCGAAGGAGTTATGCTGGCGGTTCTGAACGTTGAGGATGTCTGGCAGCCGGACAAGAAGGCAGAGGCGGCCGGGGTCTATGGGACGGAGGACACCTTTCACAAGGGAGTCGCCTCTCTCCTGAACGATACACCCGGCTGGTATATCGGTGGCGAGGTGCAGGGAGTCCAGCTTCCCTTTCACTACGACTCGAAAAGTCTTCGCCTGAGCCCCAAGGGCATCCGGCGCGAATTCGACAGGTTTGGTTGGCGCGATGTCATCGCCTTCCAGACCCGCAACCCGATGCACCGGGCTCACTTCGAACTCACCATGCGTTCCATTCGAGAGCAAGAGGCCAATCTTCTTCTGCACCCGGCGGTGGGAATGACCAAGCCGGGCGATATTGATCATTACACGCGGGTACGTTGCTACCAGGCCCTGCTTCTGCATTATCCCCAGCACACGGTCTACCTCTCGCTGCTTCCGCTTTCGATGAGGATGGCCGGTCCGCGGGAGGCTCTCTGGCACGCGATCATCAGGAAGAACTACGGCTGCACCCATCTCATTGTCGGCCGTGACCATGCCGGTCCGGGAGCGGATGAATCCGGTAAGCCGTTCTATGGCCCCTACGATGCCCAGGAGATCCTGAATGAATACCAGGAAGAGGTGGGCATGAAGATGGTGCCGTTCTCGATGTTGACCTACGTTGAGGACAAGGATGCCTACATGACCGAGGACGAGATTCCCGAAGGTTCCAGGACCCTCAGCATCTCCGGTACGGATCTGCGTGAGCGCCTGGCGAAGGGGCGCGAAATTCCGGGCTGGTTCACCTTTCCAGAGGTGGCCCGCGAGCTCAGGAAGACCTATCCGCCCCGCCATCGACAGGGTTTCGCGGTTTTCTTCACCGGCTTGTCAGGGTCAGGGAAGTCGACCATCGCCAATGCCTTCATGGCCAAGCTGCTCGAGACCGGGGGGCGTCCGGTGACTCTCCTGGATGGAGATATTGTCCGCAAGAACCTGTCATCTGAACTGGGGTTCTCGAAGGAGCATCGTAACCTCAACATCCAGAGGATCGGTTTTGTCGCCAACGAGATATCGAAGAATGGGGGAATCGCGATCTGTGCCCCGATTGCTCCCTACGATGAGGTCCGCCAGCAGGTTCGCTCGCTTATCGAGCAGCGTGGAGGATTTATCCTGGTCCACGTTGCGACTCCCCTGGAGGTCTGCGAGGAACGCGATCGCAAGGGACTCTATGCCAAGGCGAGGGCGGGTATCATCAAGGAATTCACCGGGATCTCCGATCCCTACGAAGAGCCTGAGAACGCGGAGGTTGTCATCGATACGACAGCCTGCCTGCCGGAGGAGGCTGCCCAGAAGATTCTTCTCTACCTCGAGCGAGAAGGCTTCGTCGGGGCTGAAGACTGAGAGTCGCTCTACGGTCTCAGTCGAGAATCTCCCTGAGCTTCTCGATGCTGATATTTGCACCGCAGATAACGATGCCGATCCGCTTGCCGCTGTAGTCTTCCCTGCTTTTCAGGAAGGCCGCAAGGGCGACGCCTGCCGAGCCCTCGATCAGCATACGGTGGTTGGCGATGAAGTCGCGCATTGCTGAGCTGATCTCGTCTTCGCTGACGAGGATGGACCGATCGATGACTTTCCTGCAGATGTCGAAGGTGATGGAGCCGGGCTCGACACCGCCGGCGGTTGCATCCGAGAGGGTCTCTGAGCAGGGCACCTCGATGATCTCTCCCGCCTCGATACAGGCATGCATTGCGGGGGAGGCTGCGGGGGAGCAGGCTATGATCTCTGTGCCGGGGCTTACAGCTTTCAGGTAGGTCCCCATTCCAGCGATGAGGCCTCCGCCGCCAACCGAGATGAATA
>JAYGDV010000362.1:0-3796 GCA_046582735.1 Planctomycetota bacterium | reverse complement strand
AAGATCTACGCGTCAATAGCATCTTTTGAGATGCTGGCCCCAAAAAAGAGGCTCCTGGCAACTCCTTGTCGCCCAGAAGCTTTCGTGGTCGGACACCAGGATGCAAACCCGTGAACTTCAATCCTCAGCGAGATGAAATCCTGCCCTTCACCTGGAAGCAGCAGCATGGAAAGGGAGCAGCGCGGGCATTTACCCCGGTTCAGCCACCGCTACACCGGGAAGATTGAATTGCTCAATGTTCCCCTGCTGTCGCCGAAAGATTTTTCAGCGATCCCCATGGAGTGAAGGATGCTCAGGTACATGTCGGTCATGCGCGTGCTGCCACTCTTCCAATACTGCCTGTGCTTCAGCCCCATATTGGCACCACCGGCTACAAGAGTAGGCAGATTGACGTTTTTGTGGGTGGTGCTGGCGCCGCTGCCAAAGAGAACGATGGTGTTGTCCAGCACGCTGCCATTGTTGTCCTTGAACTCATTCAATCGACCCAGGAAATAGGCCACCTGTTCACTCAGGAAGCGGTCGTATTTCGCCCACTTGAGCAGGCCACCTTTGTCATTTTTGTGGGAGAGGTTGTGATGCGTGTGTTTCATGCCGAGCTTGAGAGGAAAGGTATCACTGATGCCCATGCCGTCTTCCCGGTTCATCATGAAGGTGATACTCCGGGTAATATCCGCATCGAAGGCCAGCGCCATGAGATCGAAAATCGTTCGATAGTAGGATTTCGGATCGGTCTCCGGTGAAGCATCGAGATCGAGATGCGAGTAGTCCTGTTTCTTAAGCGGTATATCGATCCATTTCTCCGAGGCCTCCAGGCGCATCTCGAATTCATTCAAGGATGTCAGGTACTGCTCCATCTTCCGGCGGTCGGCGCGGCCCAACCGCTTGTCGAGAGCCCTGGCATTTTCGGAAACCGCGTCGACCAGTTTCCGGTGCCGCCGCAGGCGGGCGCGCTGGGCATCAAGAGAATCCCGGCTGCCCTTGAAGACGTTCTCAAAGATGCGGCGCGGATTGTTCTCCGCCGGAATGGGCTTGCCCTCCCGATCATAGGATATGGTAGCTGTGCGCGACATATAGCCGCTGCCGGCATCGATGGAGAAAACAAGCGAGGGCCGCCTGCAGAAGCCGCGAGTGTGCCGGGCGACCACCTGGTCGAGCCCCATCGTATTGTATTGACCCGGCCTAGGGTCGTGAAGCGGGGCACCTGTAAGCCACATGTCCGAACAGACATGAGGATCATTCCTCGGGCCGTTGGCATGAGCGAGCCCACCGAGAAAACTCACCTGCTCCCGGTAAGGGTCCAGCGGTTCGTTGGACTTCCCAAAGACTAACTTCCCGTCCTTGTTCTGATGGGGAAACCAGTTCCATTCCGGAATACCGTGCTTCTCCTCGGGAATCGCCATCCCGTTGGCACTGTAGATCGCGCAAAACCGGCGGGGCGGCTTCGCGGCTACTTCCTCACCCATCGCTTCAAGCAAAGGCAAGGGCAGGACAACCCCGGCGAGTCCCTTCAATACAGAGCGGCGATCAAGTTTGAGCTGGTTCTGCACGGAGTCATATTAAACTCTCGGGAGCCTTCAGTCTATCTGAATTGAAAGGGGCCGGACCTGGCCGGTTGTTGGCGAGAAACCCTCATTTTTCCATGAACATAGGGCTCTCAATCACGAACCGAACACAGTCTTTCATGCGATACCCCCCGGCTCCGAGCGCCTTTTTACCCTCATTTTCCAGGTACTCGAGTTCGTTGAAGGTGAGGCTTCGTCCGATGGCATAGCTGGCGAGATGTTTGAGAAAGCTGAAGGCGACCTGGTCGATGCGTTCGGTGGAGAGGTATTTCTTGAGCGCGTTGGCGTCAGCGATCTCTGTACTGTCTGGAAGGGTCGACCTGGCATCGGCCTCTCCTTTCTTGAGCAGTCCGGCGGCATCAAACTGCTCAAAGGGCAGACCCCAGGGATCAATTTTTTCATGGCACTGGGCACAGCCTTCCTTGTTTCGATGCTGCTCGAGCCGTTCACGAAGCGTCTTGCCTTTCGCCTCTTTGCCGAGATCGGGCACATTCGGCGGAGGGGGCTCGGGCGGTTCCGCGATGATCTTGCGCGCCAGCCACGCCCCCCGCTTTACGGGATTTGACTCATGCCCATCGGAAAGTCCCGAGAGAATCGCAACCTGGGTCAGCACTCCGCCGAGAGTCTTGCCTTCATGGCGCACCGGGACAAAATCAAAGCCCTGGGAAACAGAGGCGGCAACCCCGTAGTAGTCCGCCACCACCTCGTTGGCCACGATGAAGTCAGAGTCGATAAGACGGGCGAGCGGAAGATTGGCCCGGACCAGATGCGTCACGAAGTGAACGGGCTCCTTTCGCAGCTCTCTCCTGGTTCCCCGCTTGAGGCGCGGGAACGCCCCGCGGTCAATACTCACCACGTCAAACTTATCCAGGCTTAACCACTGGGAGACAAACTCTTCGGTAAATTGCAGAAACCTCTCATCCGCCACCAGTCGGTCAACCTCAGACGACACAGCCGCCCTCAACTTCCCACCCCCGGCCAGCTCGCGGAGCTTCGCATCCGGCGCCGTGTTCCACAGGAAATAGGAAAGCTTTGCCGCCAGCTCATAAGGCGAGAGAGGCTCCGCCTGCGGGCCGGCGCTCTCTTCAACCAGGAAGAGAAACTGGGGCGAGGTGAGAATCACCAGGAGGGCATCCCGAACACTCTCCTGGAAGTTCTGCTTCCGGGCATAGCTCTTCTGCCAAACCCCCACCAGGGATTCCAGCTCCTTCGCGGTGAGAGGCCGGCGAAAAGCCCTGGCTCCGAAGCGCTCGAGCACCTCCCGGGCATAGGCCGGCGGTTCCTTGCTGCGCTCTGATGCAAAAAAGATGTCACGATGACCCCTCGGCGGCCAAGTCTCGTAGAAGGGCCCCTCAAATTCAACCGCGCTCAGGAGCAGCCGCGGGACCTGGCGGTCGCCTGAAGGCTCGCTTCGGATGGCGATCTCCCACAATCCGGCAAGGTAGTTGGCGTTGCCTTCCTCGGTCTCCGGCGAGGGAAAACTGCTGATCGGGGCGCGGAAGCTATAGCGCTCGACCGTAGCAGAAGGCACAGCCTTGAGGTGATCTACCCGGGTAGACCTGGGTCCTACGTCCGTCCTGACCCCGATATGCGCGCTCACCGTTGGAGCGCGCTTTTCGAAGGCGGCAAACTGCCGCCCCGACTCGCTCTCAGCGCTGACCGGGGTTACATGAACCCGTCGCAGGTTCTTTCCAGCACCATTGCCGATCTTCATTGGCGACGCGCCCTTGACGAAACGAGCCACCAGGAAGGGAATGATCACCTCTCCTTCAGGGCCCTTGGCAAACTTACCTTTCAGCCTCCTTGAGAAGGTACGCTGCCCGATGTCCGCGGTCATCACGTCATCCCGGGGTTGCCCTTCCAGAACGACATCGAGCTGGTAGACTCCCGCGGCCGGAAGTTCAAGGCTTGCGTCTTTTCCACCGCTCACATCGAACTCGAACCGGATGTTCGCCTCTGGCAGGGCAGAGCTCGGCTGGAAACCGTCGTCATACCGGGCCGCCTCTACGGTCAACTGGAACATCCCCGAACTGGGCAGTTCGCGCAGCGGCATCGAGAAGGAGGGCGACGGCCCCTGCTGCGGAGGCTTGCCGTTCTGAGTTTCAGGAGATCTGGGCCGCAGCAGGAGGCCCTCTGGAACAAACACATGGGAGCGGCCGTAGTTCAGGCCACCGGTAAACTTGCCATTCAGAGCAGCGAAGACGTTGTGATAAATCCCCTCGAAATCCCTCCAG
>JAYGDV010000290.1:0-2897 GCA_046582735.1 Planctomycetota bacterium | reverse complement strand
GCTCGGGTTTGATGGCCAGGACCGCAACAGCAGCGCCAAAGATAAAAAAGAAAACTGCGGCTACAACCAACACCTTGAAGCCGCCGGACAAGGAGGCGGCCAGGCCTGCCTTCTGCTGCTCCAGGGTGCCCAGGCGGGTCTTCAGGGTGCTTTCTCCGCTGCCGTAAAGCTCCGATTCGAGCACTTCCCGTGCATCGATACAATTCCTCCTGAGATCCTTGTAAGCATCAAGAAACTCGTTGGTGCGCTCAAGGGCCTGCCGGATTTTTCCCGTTTCAGAAGCCAGCGCGCTGTCCTCGAGATCTCCTTCAAGGCACCGTAACTGCAGGGCCTTGTAATCCTCCAGCAAACCGTTAACCCCATCTTCGAGCTGGGACCCCCTCGCGGATGCAAGATCCTTGAAACCTCGGCCCCCACCGTTGCCACCCCCCTGGAGCCCCCTGTAGACATCATTGGTCTGCACGGCAAGCTCCACCGCGTCCTTGACGCGAACATAATCACAAACCGATTTCTCTTCTTCTTCGCGCAGCTCGGGGATCCGCTCCGATGTACGAGAGAACCGCTCGATCTGTTTGAGGTTCCTGCCGATATCTTTCTGGTAATGAGCGAACTCCCGTTCGAGTTGTTCAATCTCCGTTCCAATTCTTTCGGTAGCGTTTTCCATCTGCCGAACGCCTGTCAGCCTCTCGAGAAACTCCCGTTGAGAATTGTCAACCTGGCGGCTTCCATACTGGTCGTGGTAGAAGGCATGGTGGAACTCAAACAGATCAAAACCGATATGATTCTGGATAAATGCCGTGACCTCGCGATTGCCGCGGGCAACCTCGCCCTTACCGGGCAACTCCATGATCTTTGCGTAATTCGTTCCGAATCGGTCAATCTCCCGGTACACACGCAACAATCGCTTTTTCCCGAGCTCGATGCCAAGAATGAAATCAATCTCGATCCGCATGTATTCACTGCCCCAGTGAATGAGACTTTCAAGGGGGCTGGACTTCGACATCCTGCTTTGGCCGAAGAATGCGAAGAGGATGGCTTCACCGATCGTGCTCTTGCCTGACTCGTTGGGCCCCAGGATGCCTATGACCCCGTTGTCGGGCAGACCTGTGAGGCTCAGCCTGGCGAATTTCATGAAATTCTCGGCTTTGATCGATCGAATGATCATCAGTCAGCTTCCCCGCCTTCTACGCTTTTCCCGGCGGGGTCCTGCTCCTGCTGTTGAGGATCGAGCTCCAGGCCGAGACAGATGGAGAGACGGTTGCCGGCAATATCAAAGCCCCTCGCCAACCTCTCGCGCTGGTCCTGGCTGCCGGTGCTCTCCAGGCCGCGAGAGCGGTTCTGATAGACCCTCTCCAACTCCTCGAGAGGACCCCTCATGCGAATCCCGCTGAACAAACAGGTACCCGACTCCCTAGGGTCACTGCCCTTTGGCGGATGAGCTTCTTCCCGGCCTCCGGGGGCCGGATTGGGTGAGTTTTCTGACATCGGATTTTCTCTATTCTCTTAGTTATATCGGTCGAATAGCGTTTCGCGTAAACCCCTATCGCCGCAGTCTGTCAACTTACACTGGATCATTATCGGCCCTCTCTTCGTCAAGCGCAGCCAGCCGGCCGGCCCATATTGTACTCGCTGAGCTGAAGGTGATGCGGCGGCAATTACCGGGCTCTCCGCCTGCCCCGGACTCCCCGGAAAATGACAACTCCAGGAGCAGCTTGTCAGGCGGCATGAGAGAATCCACACGATCAGCCCACTCCACGACCAGAACCGCTCCGGAAGAAAGAGCTTCCTCGAAGCCGAGCTCATCCAGCTCAGAGGAATTGCCCAGGCGGTAGGCATCGTAGTGCCGCACCACCAGTCGTCCCTTGTAAATCTGTTCGAGAACATACGTCGGGCTGTTCACCCGCATGTAATCTGCACAGCCCACCCCGCAAACCAGCCCCCGGGTAAAGGTCGTCTTGCCCGAGCCCAGATCGCCGACCAGGGCCAGCACCTCACCTCCCTCGAGACTTTCGCCCAGGCGACGGGCAACCTCGAAGGTCTCCTCCGCGCTTTGAGTCAGCCTTTCAACTCTATCCATTGAACAGATTCCATGCTCCCGACGCCGGAAACTTCAACCGGGAACGGGAAAAAACGGGCTCAACCACTGGCCGTCGGCCTGGGGCTCGGTTCCCACTCTACCCTGGGACAATCCCCCCAGAGCAACTCGAGGTCGTAATACTTCCGGCTCTCTTCGAGAAAGAGATGGACCACGACACTGTCGAGGTCGAGCAGAACCCAGCGCCCATCCCTGCCGTGATGTCCTTCTTTGTGAAAGTTCTCGGTCTGGTCATCCACAAGCCCGTCTGCCCGCAGCCCCTTGACGAGATCGGTTGTCGCCGTCAGCAGGTGTCTCGAGGTAAGACCGGTGGCAATCACGAAGAAGTCGGTGATCTGGATCGTATCGCCGACTTCATAAATCTCGATATCTGAGAGCTTATTTTCGTCAAGAATCTGCGCGCAACGCCTGACTACGCTGCGGGAATCCGCCCTGGTGCCGCTCAATACCACCTCCATCGGGATAAAAGGCTCATAATTGAGTATAATACTAGAACCATGCCTGTGCTTCGCGTAAGAAAAGGAAAGAATGAGGGAGAAGCCTACGCGGTTTTTTCCCGCAAGCTGCCCACTGTCATCGGGCGGGGAGAAGATAATGAGGTTTGCCTCGATGACAATCGCTCATCACGCAAGCACGCCCAGGTTGTCCTGGCCTGGGGGAATTGGTTACTCCAGGATCTCGGATCATCCAACGGCACCCTCCTCAACGGCGAAAAAGTAGATAAGGCCCGGCTTACTGACCAGGCCACTGTCCAGGTAGGCAACACCCTGCTGGTATTCCAGGAGCATGAGGATCCCCCAAC
>JAYGDV010000559.1:0-16771 GCA_046582735.1 Planctomycetota bacterium | reverse complement strand
CTCGGCCCTCAGAGACAAGGCATGGCCTCGCGTTGCGGACGGCCTTCTCCAGCAGTTCCCTGGGTGCTTTCTGCTCGGGGTTGCTCACCGGGTCCCCATCGAGGTCGCGAGAAGCGATGCAGCTGCTGAGGGTTGACACCTCCTCGCGCAGGTCGTTATCGCAGAGGAACAGGAATGCTCTCTCTGCACTGAAAAGCCCGATCAGTTCTTTGAGGGCAGCCTGGTGAGTTTCTTCCCCGCAGCTGATGTCGAGGCAGGAGATGGCCCCCAGGGCATGGCGGTCAAGGCTGCCCAGTTGCGGACAGGATTCGCAATTGCTCCAGAGCTCTTCGATGAGAGTTTTTGCCGGTTTTTCGGCGGTTTCGTTAACCATTCGTCCTCAAACTCCCGGTTTAAAACAGACCCGAAGGAGTATAACATCCACCTCTTGAAACGGCTCAAGAGCGTGATTTGAGGCCTGAAGGGGTGGATAATCGGAACATGGAGTACTTTGACTTAGCCCCTGCCATGCACTAAGCTTCCGCGATGCCCGGTGTGGGCCTGAACAAGCCCGGTTGATCCCGTATTTCGAGAGCCAGCAGTTTTATGGAACGTACCCTTATCCTGGTCAAGGTAGATGGCGTCCAGAGACGCCTTGTCGGCAAGATCCTGAGCCGTTTTGAGGCGAAGGGGTTGAAGATTGCAGGACTGAAGTTCCGCCAGTTCGCCCGCGAGGTGATCGAGGAACATTACGGAGAGCATCGCGATAAGCCGTTTTTCCCCAATGTTGTCGGCTTCATGACCAGCGGGCCGGTCTGCGCCATCGTTCTTGAAGGTCCGGAGGCCATCTCTGTCTGCCGTAAGCTGATCGGCCAGACCCAATCGAGAGAGGCCGACCCTGGAACGATTCGCGGAGATCTCGGTATTTCCCGGCAGTTCAACCTCGTTCACGGTTCAGATTCAGCTGAGTCGGCCGAACGCGAGATCGCTCTCTGGTTCCAGGGGGACGAACTCGTTAATTACACGCTCTGTGATGAGCAGTGGCTGGACGACTGAACATTCGTTTGAAGGCGAACCCATGAATTTCGGGGCCTTGGAATTGAAAGCCGTCCTCGATGAGTGTTGTGGTGCCCTGGAGGGTGCGCGCCTCAAAAGCGTCTACGATGAGGGAGCCCGGGGCTGGATTTTCAAGCTCTATTCCCAGGGGCAGACCCGGTTTCTCCACCTGGGTGCACAGCCTCGATTCAGCAGGCTTCATCTTCAGCCTGCCAGGTCGAGCTCGGCAGAGGGGCCGGGGGATTTCTGTCGTGCCCTGCGTTCCCATCTCGCGGGAGCGTTGCTGGAAGGCATCCGCCAGGTGAACGGCGATCGAATCGCTGAGCTCTCCTTCTCCACCGCAGCCGGCCGCCTCCTGCTGGTGCAGGAGCTGTTCGGGGCGCGCCCGGAGATTCTGCTGCTCGATGATGAGCAGAAAATCATCTGTGCACTCTCCCTGGTTGCCGGTGCCCGGTCGCGCCATGAGCTCGGCGCGGCCTACGAGTTCCCCCCTCCTCCGGCTGAAGCACTGGTCTCGGAGGTGCCCGGGTTGCTGGAGAGCGGCGGTGAGGGCGAGTTCCCTCTCAGCTTCCAGGTTGCACAGAAAATAGCGGCGGCTGAATCCGAGGCGCTCTTCCTGGAGCGAAGGAAGAACCTTGCGGGGACTCTTGCCGGTGAGCAGGCGCGGCTGCAGAAGATTGTCGGCAAGCTTGACGCAGAGCTTGAGGCTCTCGAGGGATTCGAGCGTCTCAAACAATTCGGTGAGCTTCTCAAGGGATCCTACGGGAATCTGCGCCGGGGACAGGCAGAGATTGAGCTGGTTGATTATTTTTCTGCCGGGCAGGAGCCGGTTCGGATTGAGCTCGATCCCAGGCTCCCTCCGGAAGAGAACATTGAGCGCTATTTTAAGCGCTACCGTAAGGCGAAACGGGCAGGTCCCTCCATCGAGGCGCGCAAAGGAGAGGTCGAGGTGAGAGTCGAGAAACTGGCTCAGCTTGGCGCGGAGGTCCTGGTGGCTGCCGATGAAGAGTCCCTGGACAGGTTTTCAGAGGAAGCGGCGAAGTACCTGCGGGCTAAGAAGCGCTCACGCAGTTCGCCGAAGGCAGATGCGCTCTCCAGCCCGAGGAGCTTTGTTTCCTCTGAGGGCTTTACGATCCTGGTTGGACGAAATGCTCGCCAGAATGACCAGCTGAGTCTTCGTATGGCGCGCGGCAACGATATTTTTCTGCACGTCAGCGGCCGCCCCGGGGCTCATGTCATCATTCGCACGATTCCCGGCAAGACGGTTCCGAGGGATACCCTGGTGGAGGCGGGCCAGTTGGCTCTCTATTACAGCCTCAGCAAGCGCTCCAGTGCTGTTTTCGTCGAAGGGGCGGCAGCGGAGGTCGATTATACGCCTGTCAAGCTGGTGTCGAAGCCAAAGAGGGCTCCACCCGGACTGGTTATGCTGAGCAGTCACAAAACGTTGCGGATTCGACTCGACAGGGAGATTTTCGAACGGATCCGGGCAGGCAGCTAAATTGACCCCGGGACGGTCTCGTGTTAGGTTCTCAACAGTGAAGAGAAGAGACAGCACTTCGAGTCGCCGCCGGGTGGTTTGAAGGGATAGGATTCGCCTTTGGGTTCCGTCAGTTGTCTATGAATACAAAAGGTAAGGAATACGAATAAAGCATGAAAAGCATGAAACTCTTTGCGGCCTCAGCCGTACTGGTTTTTGCGGTTCTTTCCCTGGTGGGTTGCGGGTTGACAGGGGATAAAGATCCGTCGAAGCTCGGCTCGGTGGAAAAGGCCCAGGCTGTCACCAGGCTGCGTAAAGAGGCTGAAATCTGCCTGCAGCAGTTTGTCGCATCGGAAGGGGATGAGGACGGTATCAATATCGATGCGCTGCTTTGTTATGTCGAGAAGCTCAAGATTACGACCAAGATCTACCCCAATCCTAATCTGTGCTCAAGTTGTTACGCTCAGTATGGTGAGGGTCTGCGCATGCTTGGGGGCTATTACAGGACTCTCAGCCTGAAACAGGGGGAGTCCGCCACCAGGGCAGGTCCCGAGCGCCAGGCAGCGCTGAAAAAACTCAGCGAGGAGAATGACCAGAAGGCGGAGAGAAACTACCGGCTGGCTCTGACTCAGTTCAACCTGCATGTGGCCAGCGGCCAGGTCCTCAACTGGGTTTACTGGAAGGGTTTCGAAGTTTCAGCCAGGCTCGAGCAGTTCACCATGGCACTGAAATACCTCAAGCTCTTCGAACAGAACAACACCCTCGATGTGGCTGAGAAGGCCAAGCTCAAAAAATGG
This sequence comes from Planctomycetota bacterium, assembly GCA_046582735.1. Taxonomy (GTDB): domain Bacteria; phylum Planctomycetota; class UBA8108; order UBA8108; family UBA8108; genus UBA8108. Next base: position 13,462 of record JAYGDV010000559.1, on the reverse strand, counting down.
CGCGAGTGGACCGACAAGCGGATCAAGAAACAACTGCGCGACAGGGTCCGGGAAGAACTGAAGTAGTGACCTGATCCCCCGGCAGCTGTTTTTTTGATCCTGAAAGCACGGGGGCGGTCTCCCTCTCTAACGGCAGTGAGAAGGGGTTCACTCCCTCATCGGCGCGGAATTTCCGCAAAATCCCCCAAAAACAGCCACAAAACTGCCAAACTGACATTTTTCCCTGTCAGGCACCCTGTCTGCAGGTATGATCTCTGGGTTATTGAGAGTTCATGGGGACGAAAATATGCCAGAAAGTCAGGGAATGAGAGTTTCAGCCTCTCCGAAGAAGCCCGGTGTAGATGTATCTGCCATGGCGGGTAGCCTGGTCCACGAGATCAAGAACCCGCTTTCAGTGATCAATCTGAACGCCCAGCTTCTGCAGGAGGAATGGAAGGATGCAGACACTCCCAAGCAGCAGAGAGCGCTGAAGCGGTTTGCGACCATGGCGGCGGAGGTCCAGAGGGTCGAGCAGATCATCGAGACCTTCCTGCGTTTCACCGAGCGCCATGAGCTCTCCCTGGATGTCAGGAATCTCAACGAGCTGCTCGAGGACCTCGGTGATTCAGCTGCCGCCGCGGCTGAACGCTCTGGAGTGCAGTTCCGCCTGGGGCTCCTGCCCACACTGAAGCCGTTTTCTTTTGATATCGGCCTGTTGCGCCAGGTTTTTCTGAACCTGGTACAGAATGCCTGCCAGGCGATGAGCGCCGGGGGAGGAGAGTTGATACTCAAGACTGACCGAGCCGAGCGGGATGGGGTTGAATACGCTGTCGGTGAGGTGATTGATACCGGTCCGGGGATCGAGAGCGACAAGCTGGAGCGAATTTTCGAGCTCTACTATTCGACCCGTAATCGCGGTAGCGGCTACGGCCTGGCGATATCGAAGAGAATCGTTGAAGAGCACGGGGGTTTTATCGAGGTGCAGAGCGAGGTGGGCAAGGGTAGCCAGTTTTCCGTTTACCTGCCCCTGGAGGAAAAAGACAAATGAGCGTTGAGAGCAAAGAAGAACTCCAGTCGGGTCCGGTTGAGGTCGGAGTGGAAGAGGTCGATCGTGGCCGGGGGTTGATCCTGATAGTCGACGACGATCGCAACCATGCTGAGGGCTCAAGGGATGCTCTCGAGCTGGTCGGTTTCCGCTGTGATGTCGCCACCAGCGGTGTCGAGGGAATCGCGATGCTTTCGAGGCGCCAGTACGATCTCGTGTTGACCGACCTGGTTATGGACGAGGTTGACGGCATGCAGATCCTGAGGCAGGCCCAGCAGATCAATCCCTTCGTTGCGGTGGTGGTCTTTACGGGACATGCAACCATAGAGACAGCTGTAGAGGCTCTTAAGCGTGGTGCGGTGGACTATCTCGTCAAGCCGCTGAATATCGAGGGACTGCGCGTCCGGGTTGAGAGGGCGCTTGAGCACCAGGAACTCGTCCGGGTGAACCGTAAGCTTGAGGAGCGCCTCGACAAGCGATTTGGCTTTGAAGGAATCATCGGCAACAGCGAGTCGCTGCGTAAGGTCATCGAGCTGTGCCGGCAGATTGCCGAGACCGATGTCTCTGTTCTCATCACCGGCGAGAACGGGACAGGCAAGGAACTCATAGCCCAGGCCCTGCACGAGAACAGCCTGCGCAGGAATCGGCCGCTTGTGCCGCTCAATTGTGCAGCCCTCTCGCCCCAGCTGGTCGAGAGTGAACTCTTCGGCCATGAGAAGGGGGCCTTCACGGGTGCCAATTTCCAGAAGAAGGGGCGCTTTGAATTCTCCGACCGCGGAACCCTCTTCCTGGATGAGGTTGGTGATATTCCGCTCGAGACCCAGGTGAAGTTGCTGCGGGTTCTCGAAGACGGAGAGATTACCCGGGTCGGATCGAACAAGCCGGTCAAGGTCGATGTGCGCCTGATCTCCGCCACCAACTCCGACCTCGAGACCCTGATCAAGAACGGCTCCTTCCGCGAGGATCTCTACTACCGCCTCAAGGTCGTTACCGTTCACCTGCCTCCCCTGCGCGAACGGCGCCAGGATATTCCACTGTTGTTGAACCATTTCATTGGCGAGTTCTCCCAGGCGCATAAAAAGCCTGTACGCGAGATCGAAAGAGAGGCGGTCAACATCCTCAATTCCTATGCCTGGCCGGGTAACGTTCGGGAACTCAAGCACGTGGTAGAGAATATGGTAGTCGTATCCCAGGGGCCCGTCCTCTCGGTAGGCAATCTGCCTGAGAATATTCACCAGGGTGAAGAGAGATCTTCTGTCGATGTTCATTCCCTGCTGGGCGTGCCGCTCAAGGAGGTGGAGGAGGTTCTCATCAAAGCCACCCTTGAACAGGTCGACGGCAACCGCCAGGAGGCAGCCAGGATCCTCGGGATCGGAGAGCGAACGATGTACCGCAAGCTGAAGGAGTACGGCTTGACCTGAGCCGAGCCCCCTCGCCCTTTCTGCCAGCGTGACAAGTTGCTCAGAAGGTAATTCTGTCATTTTGGCAGGAACAGCTCTCTATGACAGACCTCAGAAATAACTCTAAAAGTTGTAAGATGTTACATTTAAACAGTTAACAGGAAATAGCCAGGTTGATGGGAACGCTATTTGCATTTCTTCCAGTATAGAAGAGATGCCTGTTCCGCCGGATGACCCGAAGGTCGGGAAGACCGGGTGCATTGAGTGCATGGAGCGTCCCGGTACAGGTTGAATCAGAAGAAAATACCAGGAAGAAGAGTCTGAAACTCGAGAGGATTGAGATGTCAAAAATCATAGGAATCGATCTTGGAACCACGAACTCAGTCGTGGCGGTTATGGAGGGGCAGGAGCCCACTGTCATAGCCAATGCAGATGGGAACAGGGTCACGCCCAGCGTGGTGGCCTTTACCGACAAGGGGCGACTGGTCGGTCTGCCCGCCAAGCGGCAGGCGGTTACCAATCCAAAGCGCACTATTTTCTCCATCAAGCGTTTCATGGGGCGTCGCCATGCAGAGGTGTCCAGTGAAGAGAAAATGGTCCCGTATCCGATCAGTGGGGGGGAAGATGAGCTGGTCAAGGTAGAGATTGATGGCAAGAGCTACACGCCGCCGGAAATCTCAGCGATCGTTCTTCAGAACCTCAAGGAAACAGCTGAAAGCTACCTGGGTGAGAAGGTCGATAAGGCGGTCATTACGGTGCCTGCCTATTTTAACGACTCGCAGCGCCAGGCCACCAAGGATGCAGGCAAGATTGCCGGCCTGGAGGTCGAGCGGATTATCAACGAGCCGACCGCTGCTGCCCTGGCCTATGGGCTCAAGGGTAAGAAGTCCGGCGAGAAGGTAGCGGTCTTCGACTTCGGTGGCGGCACCTTTGATATTTCCATCCTCGAGGTGGACGAGGGATTCTTCAAGGTCCTCTCCACCAACGGCGACACCCATCTCGGTGGAGATGATTTTGACCAGGTCCTGATCGATCACATTGCCGATGAATTTCAGAAAGAGCAGGGTATCAATCTGCGTGGCGATGACATGGCTCTGCAGCGTCTCAAGGAGGCAGCGGAGAAGGCCAAGTGCGAGCTCTCCACCAAGAGCGCTACCGATGTAAACCTTCCCTTTATTACTGCAGACCAGAGCGGGCCGAAGCATCTCCAGATGGAGATTACCCAATCAGTCTTTGAACAGTTGATCGATGAATTGATCGACCGGCTGCGTAAACCCTGTACGAAGGCTCTCAAGGATGCGGGCTTTACGCCTGAGCAGGTCGATGAGATCGTCCTGGTAGGAGGCTCGACGCGGATCCCTTCGGTGCAGAAGGTCGTCCAGGAGATCTTCAAGAAGGAGCCCAACCGTTCGGTCAACCCCGATGAAGTTGTTGCCCAGGGCGCTGCTATCCAGGGAGGGATCCTGCAGGGAGACGATAATCTCAAGGACGTCCTCCTGCTTGACGTCACCCCGCTTTCGCTGGGCATCGAAACCCTCGGGGGCGTTATGACCAAGCTTATAGAGCGCAACTCGACCATCCCTACCCTCAAGAAAGATGTCTATTCCACCGCGGCTGACAATCAGCCGGCGGTCGACATCAAGGTGTTCCAGGGAGAGCGTGAGCTTTGTAAGGACAACCGCCTGCTCGGCAGTTTTGTGCTCGATGGCATTCCTTCTGCCCCCCGGGGAACCCCCCAGATCGAGGTTTCATTCGATATCGATGCCAACGGCATTCTCAAGGTTTCAGCCAAGGACCTCGGCAGTGGCAAGGAGATGACGATCAAGATCGAGTCTTCCAGTGGCCTCTCCGAAGACGAGGTCGAGAAAATGAAGGCCGATGCCGAGGAGCATGCCGAGGATGATCGCAAGGCGCGCGAGGTGGTCGATCTGAAGAACCAGGTTGACGCCATGGTTCACCAGAGAGAGAAGCTCCTCGAGGACAATAAGGACAAGCTCTCCGAGGAGGAGAGAACAGGCCTGCAGAATGCGCTCGATGCTCTGAAATCCGCCAGGGATGCTGAAAATATCGAGGGTATGAAGAGCAGCATGGAAGAGGTAGAGAAGCTCGCCAGTGCGCTTGGTGAGAAGCTGTACAAGGATGCAGCGTCATCCGCCCAGGCTGCCGAGGGCGGGACGGATTCCTCTGCCGGGGGCGGCGATGCAGACGCCCAGGATGAGGACATCATCGACGCTGACTTCGAGGTGAAGGACGAGAGCGTGGAGGCGGATTCCGCAGTCGGTGAGGAGACGGGGAAGGAAGAGGTAAAGGACTGAGAATGTCCTCCGGCCGTTTTCGCCGCAATTTTCATTCAATATTCAGCAGGTCGGGAGTCTTCGGGCTCCCGGCTTTTTCTTTTGCAGACCGGCTCGTTTTCCGATCGGAGGGATCTTACCGGAACTAAACGGGTTTTTTCTGTCCGCTGGGGGATTGCTGGGGCAGGAGAATTACAATTGGCGGGTTTATTACAGTAATATTGGGGCTTCCAATGCTCCTGCCGGGCGCGGTGAAGCTTCCGGCGAGCAGCCAGGTTAAAGAACAGTAATCGAGATCTATCGGAGCCTTCAGATGAAAGTAACCCTCAAGCCTTCGGCCGGTCGCAGTGCCGCTCGTGTCGTACCCGTTTTTTCAGAGGGAGGGGGGAAGGAGAATACCTCCGGTCTCGCACCGGCTGTTGCCGCAGTGGTAAAGACCGCCTGCTCCCCGGGAATCTTCGCCGGCAAGAAGGGCGAGGTCCTGCCCCAGGTGGCCCCGGGCTCCCCTGGTGAAAAGACCCTGTTTCTCCTCGGCCTCGGTCCGCGTAAGAAGCTCGATGGAGAGGTCCTGCGCATGGCCTTCGGCAATCTCGGCAGGCGTCTCGGTGGCCTGGGGGGAAAGAGCGTGGCCCTTTCGATTCACCAGGGTGCGATTGCCTCCTGCATCAAGAAGCTCGGTGGCGCAGATGGTGTTCGTGCCATCGTCGAGGGCTGCCGTCTTGGAGCTTACGATTACCAATCGCAGAAGGGCGGCAAAAAAACCCGTAAGCCGGCCTCGACTCTCGTGCTTGAGAGTGGAGATTCTGAGTTAAAGGAGTTACGGGCCGGACTGAAGCTCGCCGGGGCCTGTGTCGAGGGCGTGAACCTCGCCCGGGAACTGGCCAATACCCCGGGCAACTATCTCTACCCGGCAAGCCTTGCTGCCAGGGCGCGTGCCATGGCCCGTGCCAGTGGGCTGAAGTGCAAGGTGCTCGGTGAGAGTGACCTGCGTCGCGAGAAGATGGGGGGGATTCTTGGAGTAGCCCAGGGAAGCGACCGGGCGCCAAGGCTCATCCAATTGGAGTACTCCCCGCGTGGCAAGGCTGAGAAGACCCTGGTGATCGTCGGCAAGGCCGTCACTTTCGACAGCGGTGGAATTTCCATCAAGCCTGCCAGCGGCATGCAGGACATGAAATTTGACATGGCCGGGGGCGCTGCGGCGATCGGGGCCATGAATGCGCTGGCACGTCTCAAGCCGAAGATCAAGGTGGTTGCGATTATACCTTCGGCGGAGAATCTTCTTGGCGGTTCAGCCTACCGTCCCGGTGATGTGCTGCGCTCAGCGAGTGGCAAGACCATCGAGATCATCAATACCGATGCAGAGGGCCGGCTTCTGCTGGCCGATGCCCTGCATTACAGCCGGCGCTTCAAGCCGGACGCGGTTGTTGATATGGCGACCCTTACGGGAGCTTGCGTGATTGCCCTGGGCTCACATGCCAGCGGCCTGATGAGCAACGACAAATCACTTGCGCGCCAGCTCATGAAAGTTTCGGCCGCCTGTGGCGAAAGAATCTGGGAGCTTCCTCTCTTCGATGAGTATTACAGGATGGTTGAGAGCAAGGTGGCCGATGTGAGGAACTCCAGTGGGCGGGATGCGGGCGCTTCGACAGCGGGTGCGTTCCTCGGGCATTTCATTCAGGGGGTTCCCTGGGCTCATCTCGATATCGCCGGTACAGCCTGGAGGCAGGCTCCTTTGGGTTACAACCCGAGGGGAGCTACTGGAGCTGGAGTGCGCCTGATGGTGGACCTGGCACTGTCGATGGGGACCTGAAAGAGGTGCAAGGGCCGAAAAAACAATACGATTGTCCAATAGTTTGAGGCACTTACGTCTTGTGGAGTACCGACTATGGAAACTCCGGCCAAACTTGTTATAATCTTCGATTCGTTAGTTTTAAGTTCGTATGAAAATACTCTTTAGAGTCTCAGTTGCCGCAGAGACGACGCGGCAGACTGTTCAGTGGAAAATTACCCGCCGATTTTAAGATATATCGTCCGGGCGATTTCGCGGGTTCGCTCGATCAAAGGAAACAGGTAATTATGAAGACCAATCAGTTTTTCTCGGGCAGTTTTTTTCTGCTCAGTCTTTTCGCAGTCAGTTTTTTGGCGGCAGGTTCCTCTCTTTCTGCCCAGGAAGAGCGCAGGGTGTCTCATATCCTGGTCGAGTCAAAGGCCAAGGCTGATGAGATCCGTAAAGAGGTGATTGCAGGCGGTGGAGATGCCAAGGCATTCAAGGCCGCATGCTACAAGTATTCCAAGGACCCGACCACCAAGCGGCTGGGAGGAGATCTCGGATTCATTCGCAAGACCAGCGGGTACGATCCCCGTTTCAGTGCGGCAACTTTCAATCTGAAAGAGGGTGGAATATCCAATCCGGTGATCAGCAATTTCGGCTGGCACCTGATCCACGTGATCGAGGTCAGGAATGCTGCGCCCGCAGCGGCTGCAAAGCCGGCGACGCCTGCCCAGAACTCGGTTGAGAAAGCTGCGCAGCTTGCAGCCCAGCAGGCTGCCGCGGCCAAGAAAAATCCAGGCTCTGCAGCAACCCCTGCCAAGCCCGCAGCCACTCCGGCGAAGACCGAGCCAGCCAAGACGGCGCAGCCCAGGCCTCCCGTTGTGACGAGGCCGGCTCCTGTGGTGAGGACGCCACCCAGGCGCAGGGTCCTCTCGTCCAAGAGGTCGGTTACCCTGACGATGGAGAGCATACTCTCGGGGTTCAGGTCTCGTGGGGCACAGCTCAATTTCCGCAAAGAGGCTGCCGTCGAGTTGAACCTTACCCTGAGGAATGGGGGCCGGACAGACGCGAAGGTTCCCTCCCCTGAGCTCCTGCCGCTTGGCTTCGATGTTATCCGGTTGAGTGACAACAAGCAGATGCAGGGAGATTTCGTCAAGGTGGGCAAGCCGGCCAATTATTTCGTTAACCTCAAAAGCTGGGAAATTACCGGGCTGGTCGTCAGTCTCAATGATTACTTTCCCACCCTCACACCTTCGGGACGCTACACCGTCAACTGGTCAGGTGTGACCTTTGCCCGCAACATTGAGTCGCGCTTTCCGGATGTGAAGAGCCTCCCGAATTTCAGCGCTCTCAGGGCTGATATCCTGTCGAGGCAGTACCTGCGGACTCGCAAGGTCTTCCAGGACCGCTCGAGCAACCGCGCCAACTTTGGCCGCAACAGCTTTGAATTTTCTGTTTTTGATTCACCGGCGGCTGACACCAAGTACTACGCTCGGGTCAATTTCAACACCGGGGGTGACCCGGTTGTATTTGAGCTCTCCGCCAGCAAGCCGCGGGGCGGGAACCTGGTGGCGCTGCAGCAATTCGTCGACCTGGCCAATGAGGGCTTCTACGACCGCTTGAATTTCTACGATGTCCAGGAGGGCGATTACGCTCTCGGCGGCTGCCCGACCCGCAACGGAATGGGGGTGCCTCCCCAGACACGCTCAAGCCTGAAGAACGATGACGAGGTAAAGCACGCTGCTGGAACAGTTTCTTTTGTTACCAGGGTGTCTCCCAGGGTCGGCAAGGCCAATGGTGGCGAGGTCGGCAGCATCTTCTTCGTTTCGCTCAAGGATCACCCGGAATGGGATTCTGAGCATATTCCGATCGGCAAGGTGGTTGAGGGACTCGATCGCATCGGGAAACTCACCAGGCAAACGGGCTTCGCCAGCGTCGTCATTCTCACCGAGGCCGAATACAACGGCGAATCACCTGATGTGGCTCCGGTGCCTGTTGCGCCGGTAACTCGCGACGGAATCACCACGGGTGAACCCGAGGTGCTGATCACGACCTCCAAGGGTGACCTGAACGTGACCCTGTTCGAGAACAAGTCCATCAATGCCGTGGGTTCTTTTATCACCCTGGCGGAGAAGGGCTTCTTCTCCGATGGGCCGGGTGATGGAAAGATGACCTTCTATGAATCCTATGAACAGGATGGCAAGACGCTCTTCCTCATCACCGGGAGTCCGACCAACGACCAGGATGGGAACCCATCCTATAAGATCATGGATGAGGAACCGAACGACCTGAAGTGTGAGCGCGGCTCACTCGTGATGTTGAAGGAGTACGATGAAGAAACAGATACGTATATTCCCAACACTGCAGGCAGCCAGTTTTTCATCTGTCTCCAGGACATCCCCTACTTTGATGTGAGCTATGAATTCTCGGTCCTCGGGAAAATCACCAAGGGTTTAGATGTTCTCGACAAGCTCGCCAAGGGAGATACTCTTGAGTCTGTCAAGATCCTCAAGAAGAGGTCCCATGGCTACACCAATTTCAACAAGGCGCAAAAGTAGCTGCCCGGCTGAACTGGTGCTTGGAAGAGGTCCGGATACCGAATCGGTTTCCGGACCTCTTTTCTTTTTCCCATTCCCTGATGGAGGGCAGGCCCGCCGCTCCTTGTCACCCCGCGCGGCAATGGATAAGATAATCGGGTTGAGTGTAAATAAGGAAACGCGTCATGCAGGCTGCCGGAAAACAGGAAAGAGACGGAGCCATGGTCGAGAAGCTCCGCAAAGAGATCGACGAGCGCAGGCTCTCGCTAGAGGAGTGGAGCCAGCTTCTGCCCGAGCAGGATGATGGCCTGCTGGAGCTTGGGGTGCCAGACGAAGATCTGTTCGCCCTGGCTGACCGGCGTCGCAGTGAGCTCCATCCAGATGATGTCGCCACCTACATTATCGACCGCAATATCAGCTACACCAATATCTGCACCTCGGTCTGCAATTTCTGCGCCTTCTATGTCTCTCCCGGCCAGGAAGGCGGCTATGTCCTGACCCATGAAGAGATCTTCAGGAAAGTCGAGGAAACTCTCGAGCTCGGCGGCAGCGGGATTCTTTTCCAGGGAGGTCTCCACCCTGATCTGCAGCTCGACTGGTATACGGGCCTTTTCAGCGAGCTTAAGAGCCGTTACGGCATTCACCTTCATTGCCTCTCCCCTACAGAGATTCTCGGTCTCGAGGAGGTGAGCGGCCTCAGCGCCCGTGAGATCCTGTCTGCCCTCAAGGATTCAGGGATGGACTCGATGCCCGGAGGCGGGGGGGAAATCCTCGTTGACGAGGTGCGCTCGAAGCGCCGCTCGAAGGTCAACTCCAGGGAGTGGCTCGATATCATGGAAACTGCACAGGAGGTTGGCCTGCCGACCACTGCGACGATGATGTTCGGTCATGGGGAGAAGCTGTCGCATCGCCTGCAGCACCTCGAAAAGATCCGTCAACTCCAGGACCGTACCGGAGGGTTCGTTTCTTTCATCCTGTGGAATTTTCAGCCGGACAATACACCCCTCGGGCGTATTTACCCTGAGCGGATGGAACCTGCAGAGTACCTGCGCTGGCTGGCCCTCAGTCGGATCTATCTCGACAACATTGACAACCTCCAGGTCTCCTGGTTGACGCAGGGACTTGAAGTCGGAAAGCAGGCTCTTCGCTGTGGCGCCAACGATATGGGTTCGGTGATGATCGAGGAGAATGTTATCAAGCCGGCTGGTGCGAACCACGAGGCAACCGGAGACATGCTGCGCGAGGCAATCACAGTGACAGGCTTCACTCCCGTTCTCAGGAACGCAGCCTACCATCGGCTCGAAGATGCCGCGTCCCTGCCATGAAGAAGCTCATCCTGGGCGATCTCCATCGCGAGGAGGGCCTGGCGTTTTCAGAGGCCTGGGGAATAGAGCTGCCCAGTAGTTACTGTGGTGAGCCGCGCAGGGAACATGCAGCACTGCATGATTCGGTTGGATTGCTGGATGAAAGCTACCGGGGTGTGATTGATTTTACCGGAGATGAGGCCGCAGCCTTTCTCGACAAGGTGGTTTCTTCTCCCTTGTTGCAGCTTGCCGATGGCGGTGGACAGGATTCCTGCCTGCTGTCAGCGAAAGGACGCCTGCTCGGGGCCTTCACCCTCTATCGCCTGGGGGCGGCACATTTCCGTGCAGTTCTCGGTGAGCCGCTTCGGGAGGTGCTCCTTGAAAGCCTCCGCAAGTACGCTTTCCTGAGTGAGATCGAGGTTGGTGATGTGACCTCGGAGGTCTCCCTCCTGGGCTTGCGTGGACCCGCGGCCGCAGGGGTACTGGAGGCCGCAGGCTGCGCGTCTCTTCCGGGTGTTTTAGAGGTAAGCTCTTTTCAATTCGATGGAGCCCGGGTGGAATGCGCCGGTGCAGCGCAGCCGGGGAATTATGAACTATGGATACCTTCGGACGTACTTACAGCATCCTGGAAGCGATTGCGTGGCCTTGTCGAGGAGGCAGGTGGCCTTTGCGTGGGCTGGGAGGCGGCAGAGGCTGAACGTATCGAGGCAGGGATTGCCAGCTGCGGAAGAGATTATGACGACGGGTATTTTCCGGCCGAGGTGAACGAGGAGGAAGGGCTCAGCTACGATAAATGTTACGTGGGGCAGGAGGTGGTGGCTCGGATGAGAACCTACGGCCACGCCAATCGAAAGCTCTTCCAGCTTTCGGGCTCCAGCGGCGGCGAGATTGTTGAAGGGAGCCTTGTTTATTCCGATTCGGTGGAAGCCGGGAGGATCGCTACGGTGTGTTACTCATTTGTCCGCTCGAGTCCTCTTGCCCTTGCAATAATTCACCGCAAATTCTTTAATAGCAAAAGTTTACAACTCGAGAACGGTGAGTCTGCAGAGATCACCGAGATACCCGGCCGGGCAGAATAAGCCCGGTTGGAGTGCTTCGAGAATGAAGCCTCCCGGCAAGTCTCCAGATTTTCCCTTCCGGTGATTGCACCAAGGGGTAACTCGGGATAGAAAAGCGGATTCTACCCTTTTCCCAGTACCCCGGGAGGGTACAGCCGGGAGATTTTCAGAGAGGTTAAGTTGCAGTGATCGTTTTGAAGTTTGGCGGGACATCAGTTGGTAATGCTGAAGCGATCAGGCGCGTGGGGTCCATCATCAGCTCCTGTCTCGACAGGGATCCATTCGTGGTGGTTTCAGCAGTCGGGGGAGTTACTGACAGGCTATTTGAGCTCAGGGACCTTTCCCTGGGGGGCCAGCTATGGGAAGAGTCCTTTAAGGCGCTTTGTGCAATCCACCGGGATATTCTCTCCGAGCTTGGGCTCGATGAGGGGCTCGTCGATGGGTTGCTCGTCGAACTGAAAACCCTTCTCGCAGAGCTGTCCGGTGCGGGAGAATGCTCCGCCAGATCGCTTGACCACCTGGTCTCTTTCGGTGAGAGAATGTCGGCTCCAATCGTTGCCGCCCATCTGCAGGCTGAGGGTCTCACCTCGCAGGCCGTTGATGCCTTCGATGCGGGTATGGTGACCGACAGCCACCACCAGAGAGCCCGCCCCCTCGATGATGTGAACACCAGGATTCGCCGGGCGTGTGAACAATTCGAGGGAGTGGTCGTTGCAACAGGCTATATCGCCCGTGATGAGGAAGGCAACATCACCACCCTCGGCCGCGGAGGAAGTGATTATTCCGCGTCGATCTTCGGTTCGGCTCTAGGGGCTGAAGAGATCCAGATCTGGACGGACGTTGACGGTGTCATGACCGCCGACCCGAGGATTGTTCCGAATGCGAGTCCTCTGAAAACCCTCTCTTTCGAGGAGGCCGCTGAGCTCGCCTTTTACGGTGCGCGGGTGATCCATCCGGCTACCATGATTCCGGCGGTAGACGGCAATATACCGATCAGGGTTCTTAATACCCATCGACCCGATTTTCCCGGCACGACCATTCTCGGCAGCCTCGGTGAAGATGCCCGGGGGGTTAAATCCATCACCAGCAAGTCCCACGTCAGCGTGGTAAATGTCGTGGCCCCGCGGATGCTCGACCAGTACGGATTCCTTGCCAGGGTTGCCGAGGTGTTCAAGCTTCACGAGGTTATCGTGGACATGATCGCCACCTCCGAGGTCAGTATCGCCTTTACCACCCAGAGGGGAGAAAATCTCGATTCGGCCCTCTCCAAGCTCGAGGAGTTTTCCCGGGTGGAGGTCTACCATGACATGGAGCAGGTCAGTGTTGTGGGCGAAGAGATCAGGGAGCGAATCGGCTTCGCCGAGGAGGTGTTTGCAGTTCTGCGTGACCTCGAGATCAACATCGAGCTGATTTCATTCGGGGCGACCCGCATCAACCTCAGCTTCCTCGTCAGTACCGGCCACGTGGGGGAGGTCGTCCGGGTTCTTCACCAGAGGTTGTTTGAAAAGTGAAGATCGCACTGGCCCAACTCAATACGATCGTTGGTGATTGCCAGGGCAACCTCACCGGGGTCCTGTCCGCACTGGAGCGGGCAAGAGACAAGGGGGCCGACCTGGTTGTTTTTCCCGAGCAGACCCTCCCGGGCTATCCGGCTGAGGACCTGCTGGAGCGCGAGGATTTCATTGACGAGGTGGAGGCTGCCTTTGAGGAGGCCGTGGCCGCCTGCAAGGGGATCGCAATGGTGCTGGGGACGGTTGTGCGAACCGGCAACTCCGAAGGAAAGCCGGTCTACAACAGTGCTGCGCTGGTGAAGGACAGGGAGGTGCTGGGCTTTCAGCATAAGACCCTCCTGCCTACCTACGATGTTTTCGATGAGGCAAGGTATTTCTGTTCAGCCACCGAGCACCCGGTTTTCGAGCTGGGAGGCAGGAAGCTGGCCCTGGCGATCTGCGAAGATTTATGGAATCTGCCGGGGTTCTGCGGAGAGAACAGGTACGACATTGACCCGATGCAAAAGTGGACCGAGGATGGAGGGGCCGACCTGGTCGTTGCCATATCGGCTTCTCCCTTCAGC
>JAYGDV010000200.1:0-6113 GCA_046582735.1 Planctomycetota bacterium | reverse complement strand
ATATGCGCGGCAGCCGTCAAGAAGATGGGCATGAAAGAGGTCGATCTCCGTGTTCGGGGGCCGGGTTCCGGGCGTGAATCCGCTATCCGTGCTATCCAGGCGGCAGGTCTTGATATCAAGATGATTGAGGATGTGACCCCTCTTCCACATAACGGTTGCCGTCCCAAAAAGAGGCGGCGAGTCTGACAAATTTTTATACCCTGCCTGGCCTGGGGCAAGACAGGGATATATTTTTCTACGGAATTAAAGGACCGGGTGCTTGAGCAGGAAGCTGGATGAATTGCTTTCCAGGTCAAAGATCCCGGGAGGAGAGTTAGATGCGTATAAGGTGGCGCGACTTCGAGATACCCAATTCAGTCACGGTCGATGAGGACTCTCGGAAATCCACTTACGGTAAATTCTTTGTCGAGCCCTTTGAGCGAGGCTTCGGGGTTACTGTAGGCAATAGCCTGAGAAGAATCCTGCTGTCATCCCTGGAGGGGGCGGCACTCGTCTCTGCCAAGATTGAAGGAGTTCAGCACGAGTTCAGTACGATGCACGGTGTCTATGAAGATGTCACCGAGATCATACTCAATCTCAAGAACGTGCTTCTTACCATCGAAGGAGATACAGGCGAGACGGAGCTTTCGATTCGTGTAGATAAGATGGGTGATGTCACAGCCGGCGATATTGAGCACGGCCCGGAAGTGACCATTGTTAATCCGGAACTGTATATCGCGAAGCTTACCCAGGACATCCCCTTCAATATCGAGTTGACGATGCGCAAAGGCCGCGGCTATTCGACAGCCTCGGAAAATTGCGATGGCGACAATGAGATCGGTGTTATCTGGATGGATTCCTCCTTCTCCCCGGTCAGCCGGGTCAGATACAAGACGGAGAATACCAGGGTGGGGCAACTGACTAATTACGATCGCCTGATCCTGGAAATCTGGACCAATGGGGCCCTGAAGCCTGAATTGGGGCTTATTGAAGCTGCTAAGATCCTTCGCAAACACCTCAATCCGTTCATCCAGTACTCTGAGATCGGTGTCCTTGTGCAGCCTGAGGAGCAGGTTGTGTCCGAAGAGGTGGTAGAGTCTCCGGATTTTGACGAACTGCGCAAAAAACTGGAGCTGCCTATCAGTTCCCTGAGCCTTGGGGTCAGGGCCTACAATTGCCTCGATGGCGAGTCTATTCACACTGTGGGGCAACTCGTCTCCTGGAAAGAATCAGGTCTGCTCAAGGTAAGGAATTTCGGGCAGACTACTCTGGATGAGATCAAGTTAAGGCTGGGTGAAATCGGTCTCAATCTTGGGATGGATGTCCCTGCTTCTTCAGTCCCGGAAGCTGTTCCTGCACACATCTTTCCGGTTATTTCTCAGGACCTGGGGATCGCTCCTCCTGAGGTAGGGATTTTTCCTGAGCCAGAGATCGCTCCTGAGCCAGAGATCGCTCCTGAGCCAGAGATCGCTCCTGAGCCAGAGATCGCTCCACCTGAGGTAGGGATTGTTCCTGAGGTAGAGATCGCTCCTGAGCCAGAGATCTCTCCACCTGAGGTAGGGATCGCTCCTGAGCCAGAGATCGCTCCGGCGGATGTGGAGATTTCTCCTAGTGACGCCGAAAGCAGCCTGGATCCCAGTGCGGGGACTTTGCAATGAGGCATCGCAAAAGCAGCAAAAGGATGGGGCGTAGTACAGCCCACAGGCTCGCGTTGAAGCGCAACCTGGTTCGTAGTCTGTTCCTCTCCTATAACGAGAGCGGATACATTATGACGACGGTTGAGAAGGCCAAATTTGTCAAGCCGTTTGCGGAGAAGCTGATTACGCTTGCCAAGGACAACACGCTGCACAATTATCGCCGCGGATTGAAGCTCCTGGCCGATGAAGATGCCGTGAAAACTCTTTTCGATGACATTGGGCCTGCCTACAGGGAGCGTCCCGGTGGCTATACCCGGATCGTCCGAAGAGCTGATAAGCGTCTTGGTGACAAGGCAACCCTCGCCTTATTCGCATTTGTCCGGGAAGGCGCGGTTGAGGCAGCCACCGTTGCCGAAGACTCCGAAGAATAATCCGGCGGTATAAGCTTTCCGCCGGCTGCAAAAATCCTGCTGAAAGCAGGATTTTTGCATATCTGCACCAGGGTTTTCTCCAAGCTTCCCGGGGGTACTGTTTGTGGACAGAGGGGTGGTGAGGTCTGAAAATAAGACTGCATGGATAATCCACGGGGCCTACCGTCTGTTTTCTTTAGAGTGGGCTGTGTTTGAGCGACTGCAGGCTGATCTGTCTGAAAGAGGATCGATCTCATGGAGAACAGGAACAGGTTTATCCTGCAGGCCACAGGTTTGGCGGCTCTTTGCTTCCTGGCGGTTTTTGGGGCTACAGGATGTACCCATATTGCCCTGTTTGACCGGATGGAACCGGGTATAGAGAGGCCTGCTGCGCCTGTTGGGTCTGAATTAGAGAATCTTCGTCCTGTTTATGCCGCCGGTAAGCTGCGGTTTGAAGAGCTGGACAGCACTTCTTCCTGCGAAAGGTACAGTTTCAGCTTTCAAACTTATTGTGAGTTGACCGGTGATTACAGGGCAGTGCGGGGTGAATACTCAAGGGCTCTGCAGTCAGATAAGAAGGCTCCATACCCCCTGATCGTTATTTCTCCGATACTTGGTGGAGAAAAAGACAGCTACCTGGCCTCCCGTTTCATAGCCAGGGAGTGTTGCAGGCGCGGGATGTGCGCCTTTTTTATCTACCAGGAGAAATCGATACTCTCAGGGCAAAGGGATGCATGTGGACTCGAGGCCCGCATGCGCCAGAGTGTGAGGGATAGTATCCAGGCGCTCAATGCTTTTTCAGGCCTTGAAGAAATAGACTCACAGAGACTGGGTTCTTTCGGAGTCAGTCTCGGAGCAATCAGGAACCTCGTTCTCCTGGCAGCTGAGCCCCGTTTGCGGGCAAATGTACTCTGCCTTGGTGGTCTGGACCTGGCCGAGATCCTGCAAACATCGAAGGAGCCAATGGTATTGAGGTACCTCGTACAAAGAAAGAAGGAGGAAGGACTGTCTGCCAGGGATCTCATGAGGGAGTTTAACGGCTATTTCCCCTCCAACCCGAAGAACCTGGTTGGAGGAATCAATCCGAACACGGTTCTGTTGTATCTTGCAGCCTGTGATGAGGTGGTTCCCTATGCCCAGGGTCTCGCTCTTCGTCAGATGTTAGGGGCTCCTGAGACTTATCTCATGCCGCTTGGCCATTATTCGTCTTTAATAGCCGCGCCGTGGATCACCGATTCTGCCCTGGGTTGGGTTTCGAGGCAATGGGCTCCGGCTCCTTGACTACCCAATAGATTCTTTTCCTTAAGCTTATCCAGCATAACGAGATAAGGATTATTATTCGAAAAGCCTTAGTTCCCGGGTATCGAGGTGTAGAATAGCGTTTCGACTCTGTACGGTCTGAATTTATATGTTTTGGGTGTTCAGGAATTCAGCAAGCTGGTTTCCTGCGACCTCCTGGAGAGTTGACCAGTCCCCTGGTCCATATTCCGGGTCTGAGAATCAAATTCAAGTTGTACAACGGTTAGTTTTTCAGGCCTGTCCGCCTTCTGGTTCCGTCTTTTTCAGGTTTCCAGAAAGGAAATCCAGGCCTTTTGAACCCGGAATCCCGGGTCAAATTTCTTTTATAAACTGAGTTTGACTAGGTCTCAGACGGGAAGTATCATCGGTCTTCTTAGTTTGGGAATAACGTCTGAATACTTTTGCGGCGCAATTAATTAATGAGGAAACGCGCAGCGGAAGTTCACTCCGGTCTTTTCAGAATGAAGATTGGTTGCTGATAAGGCTTTCATTAATTTGCGAGCCTACTGTTGAGTGCGCGGTTTTTGAGACTGGCTCTTAACAACAATCCAAACCAGCAGCTTTAACTTGTTTTCATCCTGGGGATTGCCAGGGTGTGAATTTTGGAACTCACTCACCAAATTCAAACCGCTTAGCTTCTTACTTTTCCTGTAAGAAGAGGTGTCTGTTTTGTAAATGAGCTCTGTTTTTTTCGTGAGCCGGGTTGACTGCCGGATCATGAGGAAACTCGGGGGTTTATTTACGGTTAATCATTAGTAATTGCTCTGGAATGCCTCGAGGAGGAAAAATGAAACGAAAGAGGTTTTATGGTTTCTTGCCGGTTATATGTGTTCTGGCCTGCGCGAGTGGGGTTTACGGCCAGTCGATGTCACTTGGCGATGGAACCGGGGAGTTTGGGACTGTAGTTGACGTGTCTTTGAGCCTTAGCTCTGACAGTGATGTTCAGGGATTCGTTGCAGCTTTTGATTGGGATGACGCAAATGGTACAGGTATTGACCTGGTACCTTCGGCTGCATTGGCCGATGCGGATGTCGTCCAGACTCGGATTGAATCGAATTACGGTGTGATTGGTGTTGTTGTTGACACCGATGGTGCCGGCCCCGTGGCAATCTCCGCCGGCGACGCCGTTGTCGCCACCCTGAAGATTCAGTGCGGTGATGGCCCGGATGCTTCGACCACAGCTGTTACGTTCCGTGACGGAGCGCATGCCACTGTGGATGGTGGACCCGCGCTCGATAACATTATTGTTGTCGCTGGGCAGTCCGTTGGCGCTACCGACGGTCTCGCTCTGAATGCGGGTTCGTTCAGTTGTACTCCACCTCCCCAGAGGATGAGTATTGAGAATGGCCGCAACTTCGGTGCGAACCTCGATGGTTCCGCCCGCGTGCTTCTCGGCGCTCATAGCGCAGTCGAGGGATTTGTCACTGCCGTCTGTCACGGTAATGGTATTACCCTGGACTCGATCTCTGTCGGTACGGATGCCGCTGCTGCTGATTTCGTCACTGAAGAAATCAGCGAAGCCGGTGGCGCCCTGGGTGTGGTCATGGACCTTGAAGATCCTGTTGCCAATCCTCCCGTGATCGGGCCTGGCGATGGACTTCATATAGCTACTTACAATTACACCTGTGACAATGTCAGTGAGGATGCTGTTGTTATCCCGCTGACTCTTTGTGACGGAGTCCTCGGCGATCCCGCCAAGGACAACCTGATTGTCCAGGGTGGCCTTTCGATCGGCGCAGCCGATGGTCTCATCCTCGAGGATGGTTCCTTCACCTGCAATCCCGTTGTAATCGTCATTCCGCCGGAAAACTGTAATAACGGCATAGATGATGATGAAGACGGTCTTGTAGATGCTGACGATCCGAATTGTGCCACGACCTTCCTTTGTCAAGCACGAGGCGGCGGTGAACTCATTGCCGGCTACGGTTCCTCTGTAGAGGTCTGTTTCGCAATCTTCAACCCTGAGGACAATGCTGTTGGTCATGGTCAGCCTGACCACCTGCAAGGTTTCTCAATGGCGGTAACCTTTGATTCGGTTCTCACCGCCGGCGAAAATCTTGATACCAGCGGCACGATCCTTGAGGCTCTTGGCGCTGAGTTCGTCAACATGCAGGTTGATAACGATGAGACGGATGGTGACGGGCGCGAGCTCATCATCGGTGTTCTGATCGACGCGTTGCCCCCGTTTGACGGCGCGGCGATCCCACCTCTGGCGGTTCCCCAGGCGATGGGCTATATCACCTTTGACGTAGAGGATGATTCGGCCCTTTGTGGAACCACCGTCAACATCAACTTCACTGACGGTATCAATGGTGTCGGCAGAGTGCCGATCAAGAACCTTGTCTCGGCTGAAAACCAGTCGCGCAGTCCCTCTTTGACGTCCTGCACGATCGGTATTTTCGGAGACGAGTTCTTCTTCCGCGGCGACTGTAACTTCTCCCTCATGGGGACGATGGCAGTCGATATCGCGGATGCCGCCTCTGTGATTGCCTATCTCTTCCTGCCCGGTGCCTGGCAGTTCCAGCCCGGCTGTCTCGACGCATGTGATGCGAACGATGACGGTCGTGTTGACCTGGCAGACTCGGTCGCTATTCTGCAGTATCTCTTCCAGGATGGTTTGCAGCCGCCTGCTCCTGGTCCCGGCTGGGACAAGGCGACTCAGGCTGGTACGCCTGCTGGCAGAGACCCGACAGATGACAAGCTCGATTGCGTCCTCGGCGCGAGCTGTGACCTGGTCGACTGGCAGTAATCTTAGTTCGGGAAGGCTCTACCCGCCGACGATAGTCGG
>JAYGDV010000192.1:0-2922 GCA_046582735.1 Planctomycetota bacterium | reverse complement strand
CTGCGCCGCTTCGGCCGGGCCGCTTCGAGCTCTGCGGCGGTGACCCGCCTGGACTCGTGCAGCATCAGGTAGGTCCCCATCTTGCTCCCCACCACGATGTCAGGGAGGCCGTTACCGCTGATGTCACCTGTGACCAACTGGGTCCCTACCCCCGAGCGGTCGTCGATCAGCCGGGGCTCAAACCTTGTACCTGACCTGGAACGGTTTGTCCTGAACCAGTAGAGAACAGGCAACTGCTGGGAGCCTGGATCCCCCCCTGCATGCGCCCAGAACCTTTTTCCTGTCACGATGTCCCGAACCCCATCTCCATCTACATCCACCAGCGCCACGGCATGCATCTGAGAGATGCTGAGACCGTAGGGACTGTCGACAGGACGGCTGGTGATGATCGAGTTGCCCTCGAACCTGCGCTTCCCATTGGCGGTGACCACCTGCTCGAACCAGCTGAGACCGTAGCCATGAGCATTCTGAACCGAGAGAACATCATTGTCTCCGTCACCATCAAAATCATAGGCGAACATCTGGGCTCCGCCCGAGCGTGCAAAGCGGACCGGGTGAAACCTGAAAAGCTCTCCCTTCTTTCCCTCCTGGCGCCACCAGCCATTGGTCTCGAGCAGATCGAGGCGGCCATCTCCATCCACATCGCCAATCCCCAGGCCGTGAGTAAAACCACCGTACCCATTGGCAGG
Source organism: Planctomycetota bacterium (assembly GCA_046582735.1). Taxonomy (GTDB): domain Bacteria; phylum Planctomycetota; class UBA8108; order UBA8108; family UBA8108; genus UBA8108. Next base: position 2,233 of record JAYGDV010000192.1, on the reverse strand, counting down.
GGTAACAGGGGTAAACTTCCACGAGGCAGATGGCATGTCCGGGTCCGACTCCGCGTAGCCGAAGGCCCCACCGCGGCAACAAACCAACTCCGGCCGCCCATCCCCTGTCAGGTCTGAGAATTGAGGGGATTCGTTCCCGACATCATCAATCGCCACGTGCTTTTCCCAGTGGCCTTTACTGCGCCCCGGGTTCTCATACCAGTGAGCCACCCGCCCGGGCATGCCAATGGCGAGAATATCGATACGGCTATCGCTGTTGAAATCATACGCAAACGAGAAAAAGAAATCTGAATACCCCCGGATATCCAATGGAGTGGCCGGGGCGTAGGCGTGGCGCCTGCGAAAATCCGGCCCGGCGTACCAATAGGGCCCGGAAATAATGTCCTGGTCACCATCTCCATCGAGATCAGCAAAGCAGGCTCCCTCGCTGAAAAACTGCTCGGAAAGAACCAGGCGCTTGAAGCTGTGTAAAACCGGGTCAGCCGCCAGGGCAGGCCCTGCCAGGAGCAGGAGAGCCGGCAAAACAACAGCAATCGGGGCATTGCAGGGCAACCGGTCTAATAACTGCCGCAACAGTTTCATTGGAAAACTCGTCTGGGACCATGCGGAGCAATTGCAGGAACCCAGAGTTTCGCATGAAAACGGGGTATCTTCCAGATCCTGCGGAGTTATTCACCAGCACAGGATCTATATGATTTCCATCAGCTTCAATGAACTGTTAGCTTGGAGAAGTTCAACGATCTCTGCCTGGAGAATACAGAATGATTGACCTGCTGCTCAGATTCCTGAAGAAGCTTGCCACCTTCGCGGGACGTTCAGGCAGAGCTGCTCCGATTTCCAGCCAGCGAGATTGCCCGGGACACTGGATCCCCTGGATCAAAGCCCTGCCTTTCTTCTCGACCCTGTACCCCGAAGAAAAAGAGCACCTTCTTTCCATCACCTCTGTACTTGTAGACAACAAGAAATGGCGGGGACTCGATGGATTCGTAGTCACCGAAGAGGTGAAGGTCACGATCGCAGCCCAGGCTGCGCTCCCCCTGCTTGGGATCGAGCACCATTTCTACCGGGGAGTTGATGAGATCCTGGTCCACCCCACCACCTATAAGGTCGACATGAAAAACAGGGGGCCCGGAGGAGTTGTCGTAGAAGGAAAGACCGAGGTCCTCGGGACAGCCCATTCAGACATCAACATCATCGCCCTGTCCTGGCAGAGCGCAAAGCAGGGGGGAGCCAACTCGGAGGACGGCCGCAATGTCGTCATCCATGAATTCGCTCACAAGCTCGACATGCTCGATGATTTCGTCGATGGGACTCCTCCCATCAACTGCCGGCATCAGCATGCAGCCTGGGTTCGAATCATGACGAAGGAATACGAAGAGCTGGTTGAAATGGACCAGAAAGGAAAGAAGACCGTACTCAGCAAATACGGGGCTACGAATCCGGCCGAGTTTTTCGCCGTTTCGACAGAGGCGTTCTTCGAGAAACCCCGGCAGATCCGGAAAAAACATCCTGAACTCTACGAACAGTTGAAAACCTACTTCAACCAGGACCCGGCAGCACGGATTGACTTACCGCCCCCGCCGCCGGGAGCAGCCCCCTGAAAGTACAGGCAATGCCTCGTTGCGAGGAACCTGCCCCACTGCCAGTTTCACGCCCCATCAAAAAAAGGACCAGGCTTTCACCTGGTCCCTTCGTGTTTTCATATTAATCAGGACTTAGCTGACCCGAACTCCCTCTGCGCGAGGTCCCTTCTCTCCATCGACCAGTTCGAATTCAACGCTCTGGCCTTCCTGCAGCTCTTCAAAGCTGGCATTCTCGACAGCAGAAGTATGAAAGAAAACATCGTTGCCATCTTCGGTTCCTATGAATCCGAAACCCTTGGCGGCAATAAGCTTTTTGATCGTTCCTTGGGCCATCCGAAGCACTCCTTAAGAAAAAATAATTGGTCTTAATGCGTAAGACCGCACGCTTGTTCTCTTTGAACAGTCTGACAATATACCCAATTACCTGACTTTGGCTTCCAATATTCGGATTATTCTTCACCGATTTAAAAGGTCACCAAGAAAAAAGGACCAGGCTTTCACCTGATCCCTTCGTGTTTTCATCGTAATCAGGACTTAGCTGACCCGAACCCCCTCTGCGCGAGGTCCCTTCTCGCCATCGACCAGTTCGAATTCAACGCTCTGGCCTTCCTGCAGCTCTTCAAAGCTGGCATTCTCGACAGCAGAAGTAT
>JAYGDV010000184.1:0-16782 GCA_046582735.1 Planctomycetota bacterium | reverse complement strand
TTCAGCCTGTAGTAAAGGTCCTCGCGGAAATTTCCCTCTTCGACGGAAACCAAAAGTGGCTTGTTGCTGGCGGCGACAATTCGCAGGTCGACTGGCCTTTCTCCACTTCCCCCCAGGCGATCGACCACCTCCTTCTCCAGGACACTGAGGATCCTGGCCTGGACCTCGGCACTCATGCCGTCCACATCATCGAGAAAGAGAGTCCCTCCATCGGCAAGTTCGATCTTGCCGGCCTTGCCCCGCGAATCGGCACCGGCAATATCGTGGCCGGCCTCGTAACCGAACAGCTCGGACTCCAGCAGGCTGTCGTCAATCGCCGAACAGTTGACCTCGACAAAAGGTTTCGCCCGTCTCATCGAACGGTCATGGATCGCCCTGCCCAGAAGGCCCTTTCCCGTACCGCTTTCGCCACTGAGCAATACGGTCGTATCGAAACCAGCCACCCTCTTGACCCGGCGCTGGACCTCCTTCATCTGGGGACTGGCGCCAATGAAGCGGTTCTTCTGATGCAGGATGGTCTTCAGCTCGATGTTCTCGTCACGAATCTGTTCGTAGAGCTCTTCTTTTTCCACGGCCAGGCAGATGAGGTTGCTGAGGATATTGGCAAAGTAGAGATCCTCCTCGGAAAAAGAGTCCTCCCTGTCACGGTCATCTACATAGAGAACACCGTAGACCTCCTCAGCCTTGAACAGCGGCAGGCACATGGCGCTTGAGATCTGCAGCTGCTTCAGGCTGCGCGAATCAAGACCTGCCCGCGAAGGACCTGAATCTCCTTCACCTCCGAAGAGAATGGCAATACCTTCCTGCTGCACCCTCTCAACGATCGAGGGACTGTAGGAAATCGGGCCTGCCAGATCACGTGGACTCCTCTGAACCCGGATCTCGAGTTCCCCACCTGGGCCGAACAGACCGATGAAACCGTACTTGGCATCTACATTGTCAAGGGCGGCATGCAGGGCCGATTCAAGCAACTTCTGGCGGTCCGAAATATTCCTGATGAGCTCGCTGAAATTGCGCAGGATCCTGAGATTTCTTACCGGGCCAGCCGTCGAGCTGTCTTCTTCTCCATCAACTGTTCCCGAAATCGTACTCTCCGAGCTGATCATCTCAGGCGTATCCCTGAGATTCTGGAATGTTTCACGCGCATCAACGACTGTCGCCGCCGAGTCGGCGGCCTCGCCTTCGAGCCGGGCACCTTCCTCCCCCTCTGCGACCTGCTGAAACTTCAGGTGGGTGTTGCCAAGCAGGACCGAGTCGCCATCGACGAGTTCATGGCGCACAACCACCTTGCGATTGACACGCACAGGGTTCCTGCCCCCGACATCCTGGATCACATAGCTGCCATCTTTGGCGGTGATCACCGCATGCTGGCGGGAAACCCTCGGATCATCGAGAACCATGTCCATCGATTTGTCGCGCCCGACAAAAACCGGGCTCTTGACACTCTCGAAAACATAGGCCTTCTTGCCGTGTTGGCGAATTTCAAATCGCAGCATATTAGAAGAACCTGCAGGGACAACGATTGAGACAGACACCGGAAAGATAAACTGGGCAAAACCGTTCATTTCCCGGAACCAGTACCGAAAGATACCCGGTACCCGGCATTATACCGGGTGCCCCGGTTTTTCAACCCGTCTCAGAGTCCTTCAAAAAAAATACGTTTTCCAGCACCATTAATCCCCGCTCATGAATTATCTTAACTCCAAGCGGAAAATGGCCCGGTGGTAAGGGCATTGGAACCCCAGCATGGTAAGGAGCTCGAGCCGAATGACTCGGAAATATTTCTCGCCTGGAACTTTTCTCCTCCTCTTGGCCTGCCTTGGCCTTTGCGCCTGCTCCCCCTCGGCGCCCCCCCCGGCGGCAGGTGAAGGCACGAAGGAAGCGGCCGAGCCCAATCCCGTGCTTGAAAAACTGGTAAAGAATATCCAGCCCGAGGACGTGAAACCGGTTACCCCGGAGGAGAAGCCGCAGGCTGGAGAAAAACCCGCCGACAGTCCTCCTGAAAAAATCTCTAAAACACCTCCCCAGCCCCCGGTGCCTCCCGAACCCGTTCAACCAGCGGAAGCTGCGAAACCTGCCGGACCTCCTGAAGGAGTCAACGAGAAAGAGCTGCTGAACTCCCTGAAGAACACCATGATCCTCCTCGGGCGTGCATTTGAAACAGGCAGCAGCGAAGAGGTAAAAAAATTCCTGGTCGTCGATAACGACCTCAAAGCAATCCTTACCGGTGGGGGCTACAGTATCCTCGGCATCTCCCTGGAGGCTCAGAATGGGCTGGCTGTGGACCAGACCCTGAAAGCCATCAAGGACAAGAAGATCGAACATGAATTCGTCCCCGGCCAGATCACCTACACGCCGAATTACAGCATCTTCAAAAAGCAGATCCCTACCATGAGCAAGAGCAAGCTGCTGTTCAAGATTGACGGAACTCCTGTTCCCTTCATCTTTTACATCAAGCAGCTGGTCTGGATTGGCAAAGAGTGGAAGATCTTCAACGCTGAGATCTGAGGTTCCCAACCGCCCCACTGAAAGCGGAACCCGGCTCGGAAGACTGCCTGCTGCAGGCGCAACTGAGAAAATGCAGGCATAAAAGAAGGACGTCTCAGAGGAGTTAAGACGCCCTTAGAAAAGAAGTGAAGAGAAATCTAATATTCGATTTTTGGGTGCCAGAGCATTAACCGCCTGCCCTGAACAGCCATGAATATAATCGTTGTCTAAATCCTAGTCAAGACCACCTCGGACGAATTCCACAATTTTTTCACAGTCTGCCCATAGGGCTTAAATTAGTTAATCTACATAGGTTAAGAGCCTATAACGATTGAACCCAGCCTCGACAAAAGCCTGTTGCCCGGTAAAAACCAACCCGACAGGAAGGTTTAGTGCCTTGAACTGGTGTGCCTGGAGCTGAAACCTGCCGTTTTCCAGGCCGCCCTGCCGGAAAAACCGGCCCAGGCAGCCACTTCATCAGGTGCACCGATACTCCATGCCGTTCCTGCCCGCTGCGCACCCCTCCGCGAGGTGCCAACACCCCCCCCGAATGTCTTCCCGAGCCGGGATAGTACCTATAAACCCTGCCAGCTGCATTTTCGAAATATTGCTCTAAATATTTTGAACTGCCCAAGATGCGGCTGAGGTCAATGAGCCGGGCGTATGTGGAGGGTTTCAACTTCAACCCGACTTGCAAACTCTCCCGTGTGGGATAGATTTCTCTGGCTCGAGTGGAATCGGGTCTTCGACACCAGTGAAATCGAAGAAATGAACCAGGACGGTTAACATGGCTGTAAAGTTCACTGAAAGAGCGGAAAAAGTACTTCTTGCGGCCGGAGAAGCGGCCCGAAGCCGCTCTCACGACCATATTGACACTCAGCACTTCCTCCACGCGATTGTCTCCCAGAGGGGGAGCATAGCTGTCCAGGCGCTGCTGAAAGAAAAAATCGACCTCGAGCAGATGCAGGAGTTGATCGAAGCAAGCCTGGGGCGGGTTGCGGTCAAATCGCACTCCGATGCGATCCCTTTTACCCCCCATGCCAAGCGCTGCCTTCAGCTTGCCAGCGAACAGGCCGCAAAGAACGGTCATTCGTATGTTTCTACCGAGCACATCCTGATCGGCGTGATCCGGGAAAAAGAAGGTAGCGGCGCCCACCTGCTCAGCGATCTCAAACTAAACGGAGAGAACATAGAACAAACCATCATGGCAATGCTCGAACCCACCCCCGAGGAAGAACACCACAAACAGGAAAATTACAGCTTTCCCAAATCGGGCAGCCCGAAACTGACGGTCCTCGACTCCTACAGCATCGACCTGACCGCGCAGGCTGCCCTCAACAAGCTTGAGCCAGTTATCGGGCGGGACAAGGAAATCCAGAGAATCATCCAGATTCTCAGCCGCAAGACGAAGAACAATCCCGTTGTCATCGGGGAGCCCGGCGTCGGCAAGACGGCAATCATCGAAGGGCTCGCCCAGAGGATCGCCGACCACAGCATCCCCGAGGTACTCTCAGACAAGCGTGTGATCAACCTCGACCTCGCAGCGGTGCTGGCCGGAACGAAATACCGGGGAGAATTCGAAAAGCGCCTCAAGGCCATCATCCAAGATGTCATCGACGCGAAGAACATCATCATCTTCATCGATGAGCTCCACACCATGATGGGAGCCGGCGCATCCGAGAGCTCTCTCGATGCAGCCAACATCCTCAAGCCGCCGCTGTCACGCGGTGACATCCAGTGCATCGGCGCCACGACCCTCGATGAGTACCGCAAGCACATAGAAAAAGACGGTGCGATGGAGCGCAGGTTCCAGAATGTAATCATCGAGCCTCCCTCCCAGGGAGAGGCTGTCGAGATCCTCCAGGGACTTCGTGACGGCTTTGAAGGCCATCACCGCATCCGCATCAGCGATGAGGCTATCGAGGCGGCGGTCGAGCTCTCCCAGCGCTATATCTCAGGGCGTTACCTGCCGGACAAGGCAATCGACGTGATCGACGAGGCTTGCTCCCGTGAGCGCCTTGCAAGGACCACCCGCCCCCCGGACCTGACCGAACTGGAAAACGACATCTCCCGGCTTGAAAGTAATAAGGACGATGCTGTCCACAGCCAGGACTTCGAGCTGGCCGCCTCTATCAGGGACAAGGTTGAAAAACTCAAGGTCTCCAAGGACGAAGAGATCTACAGCTGGAAGACCGCATCCAGGGAGATCGATGGCGAGGTCACGGTAAACAGTGTGCGGGACACCATAGCCGAGATGACCGGCATCAACCTCTCGACCCTGGCCGAAGAAGAAAGCCAGAAGCTCGCGAAGCTCGAAGAAATTCTGCACCAGACCGTGATCGGGCAGGATGTTGCTGTCAACAGGACGAGTCGAGCCATCCGACGCTCACGAGCCGGCCTGAAAGACCCCAACCGGCCAATGGGATCCTTCATATTTGTCGGACCATCCGGGGTCGGTAAAACTCTCCTTGCCAAGGCTCTCGCTGAGTTCCTCTTCGGGGACCCGGAGGCCATGATGGTCTTCGATATGTCTGAATACATGGAACAACACAGTATCAGCCGGCTGATCGGCTCTCCTCCCGGCTACGTAGGCTACGAGGAAGGCGGACAGCTGACCGAGAAGATCCGCAGAAAACCCTACTCGGTAATACTGCTCGATGAGATTGAAAAGGCCCATCCTGACCTTGCCAATATGCTCCTGCAGATCCTTGAAGAAGGGCGCCTCACCGATGGGTTCGGCAGGACCATCGATTTCAAGAATACGATCCTCATCATGACCTCCAACCTCGGAGCGCGAGCCACCCTCGACCAGGGCTCCCTTGGTTTCCACAGCTCACCCCAGGACTCAGAAGATGCAACATGCGTCCAGGGTTTCATTAAGGACGCGCTGGAGAACCACTTCCGCCCGGAATTCCTGAACCGGGTTGATGCCGTCGTTCCCTTTGGTTTCCTGACCCACGATGAGATCAAGGGAATCTTTACGCTCGAGCTGGCCAAGGTCGAAAAGCGGCTGGCGGTGAGGGAGCTTGGGCTGACGGTCAGCTCCAAGGCGAGAGACCTCCTGATCGAAATGGGCTTCGACAACAGGACAGGCGCGCGCGGAGTTCGCCGCGCTCTGGAGGAAAAGATTGAAGATCCTGTCTCGGAGATGATCATTCTCAACCAGATTGAACCTGGCCAGACAGCTCATCTCCACCTGGAGAACGGAAGTCTCTCCATGAAGATACGGACCACCGCCGGAACTACCGGCAAATGCGAAGCCTGAGAATACTGACTCAGCTCCCGCCGCCCGGGCCCTCTCCCTCCAGGGAGACCGCATCCTCTATCACCATCCTGCTGATCCCACCGATCACCAGGTAGAGAAGAGCTCCATCGCTTCGAATCCAGGCTCCCGTTGGAACCCCCTCGACAACCTGCCCGGAGATCGTCCTGAGCTCTCCACTTGCCTCAAGCGCCACCAGCCGGTCGACCTCCCCGGCCGGGGCCGGTTCCAGGGGCAGGTGAGTCTCCGGACAGACCAGGCCCCCAAAAACGTCTCCAGGTTTCCTGTCGCCGGGTTCAACCATTATCACTCAAGCCCTCAACTGTAATAAATTTACTGGCGCCGGGGAACGACCTTGAAGATCGAGTGACGGGCCGGGTCAAGGAGCGACTCAAGGTGCTCCCTGAGCATCTCCCTTTCCAGTCCGTTGATCAGGTCAATCAGGGCGAACAGATTAAAATCACGGAAATGGTAGGCGGTAAATCCATGCGCGATGAATTCCAGGCTGTTGAACCGCCGTACGAAATCACCGATGAAATGCTTCTTTTTCCGTTCAAAGTTTTCCCGGCTGAGTGCGGCATCAAGATGGTGCCCGATCCCATCGAGAATCCGCCCGGGGAATTCTTCCGGGCTCGATGTGTCGGCGCCGACCATTGCATAGGCCACTGTGCCGAGCGCATCATAGCCGCTCCAGAGTTCATCGTGGATAAGCTGCTTCTCATAGAGCTCCCGTAACAGGTCGCTGGAGCTGCCAAAGAGCAGATCCAGGCCCAGCTCACTGAGAAGCTCCCGGCGAACCAGTTCCTCACCCGACAGGGGCACCTCCACCTCCTTGAAACCGAGAATAAACTTGGCGGCTGCCACGTCCATCTCCACCTCGCTGGCAGCCGTCGAGACCTCGGCCGGCTCTTGCGGATAGCTTCTCTCCAGCCTCCCTCCGGACGTCTCGGCCTGGCGCGACCTGCCAGCTATGAAATTGAAGAGCTCCTCCCGGTCAAGATCACCAACAACGAAGAGGTGCATATTGGACGGGTGGTAAAATCGGTCATAACAGCTCTGCAGGGTGGCTGTATCGATCTGCCCGATCGTCTCCACCGTGCCGGCTATGTCAATTCGTACGGGATGTTCCCTGAAGAGATTGCCAAGCAGGCCGCGGTAGCTCACCCAACCGGGATTGTCATCGTAGCCCTTGATCTCCTGTTCGATAATACCGCGTTCCTTCTCCACCTTTTCATCCTGGAAACAGGGGTTCTCGACAAAATCGATCAGGAGACCGAGGTTGTCCCAGAAGCGGTCACTGGAGGCAAAAAGATAGGTGGTCTGCGAAAAGGATGTGCTGGCGTTGGTGGATGCCCCGTTGCGGGCAAAGAGATCCGAGGCGTTTCCCTCGGGGGTCTCAAAAAGGGTGTGCTCGAGGAAATGTGCGATTCCATCCGGGACCCGCAGCGTCTCCCCTCCCGTACCGGTAAACTCGTTGTCGATCGACCCGAAGCGGGTGGAATAGCAGGCGTAACGCTTCTGGAAGCCCGGCTTGGGACAGAAGGAAATCCCGAGACCGGAGTCCAGGGTTGTCCTGTAGACCTCCTCCCCCAGGGTGGCATTGCTCAATTTCTCAGTGTCAAACCCGGTCATTTTTCAGGTCCGCCCCGGAGGGCGGCTCCAGCTCTCTCAGGAATGCAGAAAATAGGTCGTATCATGGCGGAGCGTGGCAGCAGCGGCTGCGATCTCCTCCCTTGTAACCTTTTCGAGGCGCTCACGCATAGCCCCCAGGTCCAGCTCCTCACCATGAAGGCGCCAGATAAAATCACTGCCCATCAGCATCGGGAAATTGTCTTCCAGCATGCGGTTGTGGTTGATGATCGTCTTCAGCGACGCATTGAACTCCTCATCGGAGATCTCCCCCTCCTCGATCGCCTTCAGCTGGGCGAGGCAGATCTCCAGGGCCTGCTCATAATTCTCCGTGGCGATTCCACAAGCCATATAGAACAGGCCCTTGGTACGCTCAACCCAGGACCGGGCCGAATAGGCAAGGCTCGCCTTCTCTCGAACGTTCTGAAACAGTTTTGAGTGCGCGAACCCGCCCAGGATGGCATTGAGCATCAACAAGGCTTCGTAGCGCCCATCACCGGGATGGACACCGTGGCGAAAACCCATCACCAGCTGAGCCTGGTTGACCTCGAATTGCTCCCGGACCTCCTTCACCTCGGAAACCTCTACCCTTGCGGGCAGGGCCGAGAGGGGTTTTTCTTCCGGGCGCTGAAAGGAAAAAACCTCTGACACCGTATCGCGAATACCAGCGGGATCGACATCTCCACTGACATAGAGCGAGATGGGGGCCGTGGTGGACCAGTCCCTGTAAAAACGCAACAGGCCCTCCGCCTCGATCCCGGCAATCTCATCGATCGAGCCGAGCTCGTGACGCCGGTAGGGTTCGCTCGAGCACATCTCCTCGGTACAGCGCATTACGGCGTACTCGTTCTTGTCATCAACCAGGGAGCTGATATTGTTCTCCAGGAGCCCTTTTTCTCTCTCCACATACTCGCCTCTGAAGGCCCCATCCTCCACCAGTGGATCAAAAATAAGCTCCCGCAGAAGCTGCAGGCCCTTTTCAAAGAGACTCTCTCCGCCTGGCAGAAAGGCTTCGTTGACGATGTCGAGAGAGAAAACAACCATTTGCCACTCCCCGACCTTGAGCACTGATGAACCGAGGGTGCAGCCGTAGAGGCTCTCTCTGTATCTCCTGAGCTCCTGCATTTCCGGCAGACGGGTCGTTCCACGACGAAGAACCATGGGCACCAGTGACCGGTTGGTGTATTCCTCATCAAGATCAGCCATCACGAAAACCTTGACGTAGATGTTCTTGAGCTTCTGGTTGGAATTAACGGCCAGTGGTACCGCGCTGTCGAGGGTGAAGCGCTCAAATCCCGGTGGGTTGAAGTTCTGGGTCATAACCGGTGGTGCCTTACTTCCTGTCAAAGCTGCTGTCGAGTTCGCGCCGGCTGAGGCGCACCATCGTCGGCCTTCCGTGCGGGCAGTTCCTCGGATCCCGGGCCAGGTCCGCACGCTCGAGGAGGCTGTCGATCTCCGCAGGGCTCAACCGGTCACCGGCCTTGACGGCCCGTTTGCAGGCCATCAGACTGGCAAGAGCCCTGAGGCGCTCCTCGAGAATCTCAGGGGTCTCTTCCTCCCCGCTGCGATAGCGATCGCCTTCGCGCTCGAGCCAGTTGAACACCTCCAGGCAGATCTCCGCAGACCTGCTCTTTCGTCCCTTGCCCTCAAATAATTCCGGAACCGCCCTGATCGCGACCTCCGACTCCCCGAAAGGTTCAGCCTCGTAGCCACAGGCTCCCAGCAGGCGGCAACCATCCTCGATGAGGGGAGCCTGCTGAGCGGAGATGGACAGAACCTCCGGTACCAGGAGTCGCTGGAGAACGACCTCGCCCTCCAGCAGCTGGCGATAGATTCCCTCAAAGAGGATCTTTTCGTGCAGGGCATGTTGATCGATCAGAAGGACCGCGTCGTCCTCTTCCATGAGGATGTAGGAATCAAGCAATTGGAAAGCCCTGCCAGCGGAAGCAGAAGCCGCCGGCGGTGCCGATTCCTGTCCCGTCGCAGGGTTGCTCCAGGAACCTCCGGCGGAGCCCTGCCCCGTTTCCCCGGCGGAAGCCGCCGATGGGTGGGAAAGAAAATCCAGCCCGGCCTGCTCAACCCGGGCCTGCAACTGCTCTCCATCCCCGGCAACCTCGCTGCCGCCGGGTTGCGGATTTTCTCCGGAAGCCGGCTTCAGGACCCGGCTGACTACATTGAAGATCAACGGGTACATCAGGCCCGGATTCCTGAAACGAACCTCGGACTTGGTCGGGTGAACGTTTACATCGACCGCATCAGCAGGAAATTCAAAAAAGAGATAGGCCAGGGGGTGCTTGCCGGGGATCAGGTAGCCCTTGTAGGCAGCACGGAGGGCTGCGGTGAACAGGCGGTCACGTACCCACCTCCCGTTGACGAAAAAATGCTGCATCCGGGTGTCGCCTCTTCGCAGGCGGGGAGAGCTCACGAACCCGTGCAGATGCGGTGCTCCCTCGGTACCACGATGCGTCACCTCGAGGAGCTCTCCGAGCTTCTCGCGCCCGAGAATCTGCCCGAGGCGCTCACGCAGGGTGTCGCAGGCCGGAAGATCGAGTGAGCGCTTGCCCATGTTCGTGACAAGGAAGCTGATACCGGGATAGGCGAGGGCGATCCGGGTTACCTGGCCGATGATATGGGATAACTCGGTGGCCGGGCGGCGAAGAAATTTTCTCCGTGCCGGCAGCTTGGAAAAGAGATTCCTGACCTCCAGGACGGTTCCAGGCTCACCTGCGGCGGGCTCAGGCGGCTTGCCATCCAGCCTGTAGCGATAGGCATGTTCACTCAGCGGCGTACGGGAAACAGCCTCGACCTCGGCAACCGACCCGATGCTTGGAAGAGCCTCTCCCCGGAAGCCCAGGGTGTCGACGCCAAACAATCCCTCATGGGAGCCGGTGGTGTCGAGCTTGCTGGTCGAGTGGCTCTCAAAGGCCATCTGGAGATCGGGCGGATCCATGCCGCAGCCATTATCGCGAACCGTCAGGCGCTTGCAGCCCCCCTCCTCCAGATCGATGAGGACCTCCGTGGCGCCGGCATCAATGGAGTTCTCCACCAGCTCCTTGATGACGCTGGAGGGACGTTCAATGACTTCCCCGGCGGCAATACGGTTGATAACGTCCGCAGGTAGTTTCTGAATTACGGGCATCGACTTCCTGGCCCTTTTTAGAGCAATGCTGAACCTTCTTCCTCGCCAAGAGATTGTAGTTTCTCTGAGCGAAGCGTCAAGCACTGGAGATTTCTGCAATCGCCCCCTCTTCCCCTCTCCAATGCCTTCGCTTGACTCTTTGCGACCTCCGGGCAAGGATGGGCGCATGGATTCGGAAAAACTTTCCCACGTGGATTCAACCGGCGAGGCTCGAATGGTCGATGTCGGTGACAAGGAAACCACCCGGCGAAGCGCCCGGGCCGGTGCCAGCATCCGCATGAACTCAGCCACCCGGGAGCAGGTCACCAACGACAGCAACCCGAAGGGAGCGGTCCTCTCAACGGCCCGGCTCGCGGGGATCCAGGCAGCCAAGCGAACCAGCGACCTCGTTCCTCTCTGCCATCCGCTGCCACTCGATCATGTCGAGGTCATCTTCAGCTGGGACTCGACGGAAGAGGAAGCCGGCGACGAGGTCCGGCTGCTGATTGAAACAACCGCCAGCGTCACTGCCCGCACGGGAGTCGAGATGGACGCCCTCACGGCCGCCTCGGTAGCAGCCCTGACCGTCTACGATATGTGCAAAGCGATCGACCGGGGCATGGTGATCGAGGAGATCCGGTTGCTTGAAAAAAGCGGCGGAAGAAGCGGACCCTGGAAGAGGGAAAGCTGAAAAGATCCGAGGGCGGGTACTTTCTCAAGGAGCTCTCGCGGCCGTTTACAGATCCCGGCTGATCACAAAATCCGCGGCCAGCTCGAGGCTCTGCTTTACCGAATCGCAGGCCTTCACGTCGAGGGCGCAGATTTCCTCAAGGGTGGCCCTCGCGTTCTGGACGAAGGCCTGGGCCCGCTCGAAGGAACGGACGAGGACCCCTCCATTGCGCACCATGTCATGGATACGCATCTCGACATCTTCTTCCATGGGAGCTGAAAGGGCCTTCTGCAACCATTTTGACTCGGCCTCATCAAGGCTGTCACGCAGGTAGATCAGCGGCAGCGTCAGCTTTCCCTGTCGCAGGTCGGTTCCGAGGCTCTTACCGACGACCGTCTCCTCGCCGGCATAGTCAAGGCAATCATCGACGACCTGGAAGGCCATGCCGAGATCCATGCCAAGTCCACCGAGCGCTCGTGACTCCGCCGGGGCAAGACCGGCAAAGACCCCACCGAGCTCACAGGCCAGGGCATGCAGGACAGCTGTCTTCTTCTGGATAATCTCGAAGTAGGACACCTCGCTCAGATCACTCTTGAAACGGCTGCCAATCTGCAGCAATTCCCCGGCGCAGATCTTGTTGGTCGCGTCCGAAAGCGCCGCGGCCATCCCGGGAACAGTTGTCGACAGCTGGAACGCGCGGGAATAAATGAAATCACCGATGAGAATGGAGGGCCGGTCCCCCCAGCGCTCGTGGACGGTATCTACCCGCCTGCGCATCACAGCTCCGTCGAGCAGATCATCGTGAACAAGCGTCGCGGTGTGAATCATCTCGATCACGCCGCCGATCCGGATCGCCTCCGCGGTCACCTCACCGCCGGCGAGGCGGGTACAGAGGAAAAGCAGCGCCGGGCGCAGTCTTTTTCCTCCGAAGCCGGCTACGTGCTCTAGAATTTCATGGAGCAGGGGTTCGCTGGACTGGAATTCTCCACACAGGAACTCATCCAAGCGCTCCATCTCGGCCACGATCGGCTCGTAGATGGCATCCAGATCTGCCGGTGCCTTTATTCCCATACCTCAGACTCGTCTCACAAATACTCAGGATAAACCGGGGGTTTATTTTACTTATTTTTACCCAGCAGGGAAGCCACCGACTCCAGCGGCAGGTCAAAACTGCCGGCTACCCCCTCGTGGTAAACCCCGCCCGCATGAGCGTTCAAACCGGCCGCCACGTGCTCACCGAAACCCAGGAACCCCTCGATTCCCTCCCGGGCCAGCACCTCGAGGTACGGCAGGGTAACATTCGTAAGGGCGAAGGTCGAGGTACGGGCTACGGCACCCGGCATGTTGGCCACGCAATAATGAAGCACCCCTTCCTCAACGTAGGTCGGATCACTGTGGGTGGTTGGACGGCAGGTTTCGATGCACCCCCCCTGGTCGACGGCTACATCGATCAGCACCGATGCATCCTTCATCATTTTCACATCTTCGCGGCTGACAAGAACGGGAGCCTTCGCTCCGGCCACCAGCACGGCGCCGATTACCAGGTCAGCCTGGCGAACCTTTTTGCTTACCAGCAGGGGATTTGAATAAAGGGTCGTGACGTTGGCCGGCAGGATGTCATCGAGGTAGCGCAGGCGCTCGTGGGAGACATCGAAGATCGTCACCTGGGCCCCGGTCCCCGCCGCGATCTTCGCCGCGTTGAGTCCGACGACACCCCCACCGAGGATCACTATTTTTGCCGGCTCCACACCTGGCACACCGGAAACGAGGACCCCGCGACCGCCGGAGGGACTCTCGAGATGCCTGGATCCTTCGAAGACCGCCATCCTCCCCGCTACCTCGCTCATCGGCGTGAGGATGGGCAGGTGCCCGGAACGGTCACGGATTGTCTCGTAGGCTACGCAGGTGATCTCCCTCTGGAGCATCGCCTCGAGCAATGGACGCGAGGCGGCAAAATGAAAAAAGGTGAAAACAATCTGCCCGGCACGCAGGAGGTCATACTCCTCCTGCAGCGGTTCCTTCACCTTGACGATGATATCGCTGCGTGAAAAAACCTCTTCACGTTCGACAATCTCCGCTCCAGCCTGGCTGAACTCCTCGTTGGCTATGCCGCTGCCGAGTCCGGCGCCGGACTCGATCAACACCTGCTGGCCGCCCTGGCAGAGAACATGCACCCCGGCCGGGGCTATTGCCACACGCCCTTCATGTTCCTTGATTTCACGCGGGATTCCGACAACGGATGCCATGACGCTACCTGTTTTCTTTCTGCAGATCTTTCTGCAGATGGACTCATGCCCCGGAGCGCAGCCTGAATAACTGCCCTCCCCTGCGGGCTAGAATAATCAGCCCCCTGACGGTTGCAAGCTTATTTCCCCGGGACCGGCTCTCAAGGTGATTCCTGGCAAAGGTTGGTATCTCTCAGGAGGAAAAGAGACCGTGGGAGGCCATGTAATCACCCACTGCAGGTGGAACCCAGCTCGAGTAATCTCCACCGGCGTCTGCAAACTCGCGGATCCGGGTGCTGGAAATGTCCACCTCCTCCATCTCGATCCTGTCGGCCCTGCACTGCTGCAGGGCTTCTTCGCTGATGCCGGGAAAGCTCTCAGCCTCAAACCCGGAATTAAAACCCGGACGGTTGACGGAGACCACGCGAGAGAGGGCAAAGAGGCGCTGCCAGCAGTACCAGGTCGACAATTCTCCAACCGTATCCCCTCCTACAACGAGAAAAAGTTCATCTCCCCGATGGCGTTCCCCGAGAATCTCCAGGGTATCAACCATGTAGCTGGGGCCTGCACGCTCGACTTCCACGGTACAGGGTTCCAGGAATTCGATTCCCTCAGCAGCAATTCTGACCATTTCCAGGCGGTGGTGCGCCGGGGCCAGCTGGCTGTCATCCTGCTTGTGCGGAGGAGATCCCGATGGGAGCAGGAGAACTCTGTCGAGCTCGTGGCCGGAGTGAACAGCCTCGCAGGCCGCAAGATGTCCCAGGTGGATGGGGTTGAAGGTGCCTCCGAATATACCGATCTTCATGGAAAACCTGGCCTGCTGGGGCAGAGAGATGATTCACCCGGGAGAAATCAGGGATAGATCCTGTTGAGCATCCTGGGAAAGGGGATGCACTCGCGCACATGCTCAGTACCACACAGCCACGCGACCGTTCTCTCGATGCCGAGACCGAACCCGGCATGGGGAACCGTTCCGTAACGGCGCAGGTCCATGTACCATTCAAAAGCTTCACGGGGCAGTTCGTGCTTGTCGATACCCGCCTCGAGTACCTTCAGGTCATCTTCACGCTGCCCGCCGCCGATAATCTCTCCCACCCCCTCCGGGGCGAGCATGTCGACGCAGAGAGCGTAGTTCGCATCTTCAGGATCTCTCTTCATATAGAACGCCTTGATCTCTGATGGGTAGCGATGCACCAGCACGGGGCTCTCAAAATGCTCGGAAAGAGCCGTCTCGTCCGGGGCCCCGAAATCTCCTCCCGGCTCAAACTCGAGTCCCTTTTCGTGCAGGATCGAGACAGCCTCCGAGTAGGAGATCCTCGGAAAAGGCGTCACCACCTTCTCCAGCAGGGTGGTATCCCGCTCGAGCACATCCAGCTCCGCACGGCGGTGCTTGAGAACGTATTGGACAATCGAGGTGACGAATTCTTCAGCCAGGTCCATGATGTCATCGAGATCGGCAAAGGCCACCTCCGGCTCAACCATCCAGAACTCCGTCAGGTGGCGGCGGGTCTTTGATTTCTCCGCCCGGAAGGTCGGCCCGAAACAATAGGCCTTGCCGAAGGCCATGGCGGCGGCCTCCATGTAGAGCTGGCCGCTCTGGGTCAGGTAGGCCTTCTCATCAAAATACTCGACCTCGAAAAGATTTGTCGTCCCCTCGCAGGCATTCGGAGTAAAGATCGGCGCGTCAACACAGACGAAATCTCTCTCCCCTAAAAAATTCCGGATCGCCGTAATCACCGCGTCGCGTACCCGCAGGATGGCGTGCTGCTTACTCTGGCGCAGCCAGAGGTGACGGTGGCGCAGAAGAAAATCCGGCCCGATGTCAGATGTCTTCGAGATGGGGTATTCGCTGTCAGGCTCGTGCAGCGCCTCGAGGCTGGATGCCTGCAGCTCAACCCCGCTGGGGGCTCTCTCATCCACCACAACGGTACCGGTGAGAACAACCGAGGATTCATAGGGCAGGTGGGAACAGAGCTCGAAGAGATCCTCGCTGACATCCCCTTTTCCCATCACCGCCTGGACCCTGCCGCTGCCATCTCGAAATTGCAGGAAATGAATCTTGCCCTTCGACCGCCGGTTATAAAGCCAACCGGCTATGCAGACCTCTTCACCCACATGTTCCGGTAACTCTCGAATTGAGACTGTGTTCGGCGTTTTTTCGCTCATTTATGCTGCCTCCATCGCTGCACTGGAGATCTGTAGAAATCCAATGGCGCGGAGTCTAACTCTAAACGTACAAGCTAGAAAGGGAGAAAAACAGCGTGTCCTGAAAGGTCGATGTGGAATTCCGGTTGGTAGCACCCGCACAGAACCCTATAATTGAGTAGTTGAAGTTCAGATCTTTGGGTTTGACTCTCGAATACGGCGGCGGAATGACCTTTCAGATGCCTTCCAGAACCGCCTGTTCGACTGAAAAGAAATAATACCTTCCCGACCAGGACAAGTGTCCCGGCCGGGGTTGTATGCGGGGTGGCGGGTTTTTCCTGTAAGACTTCGTCAATTGATTGCCTGATCTTTTCCACTGAAGCAGTTGTGTACATTTTTGAGGGGCGGGCCGGCCAAGGTCCACTCCCCAATGAAGGTTGTTTTCCGATGTCGAATGATAAATGCAGGCAGATCACCAGGGTCAGGCTGCTGGCCTGCCTCCCGGTCATCGTTACCCTGCTCGGGCTGAACCCCGCGGAACTCCAGGGCGCCAACGGTGATCTTCTCGGTCTCAGCGAAGCGCTCAGCTCAGCCAACCGGGAGCTGATCGACCTCACCGAGGATTCTCGCGACGGCACCTTCTGGGCCCTGGGAGCCAACGGAAGCTCGGCGGAAAACCATCTCATTTACCACCTGAGCAGAGACTTCACCAGCATGCTTGGAACGGTGGAGAATCCGCATCCCAGCGGCAGCATTGCCGAAAGCAACATGTCACTCAACCGCGGTATCGCCTTCCATGATCCCACCGGAAAAATCTTCGTTCTCTCCCTGACCGGCATCAGAGGCCAGCAGAACTACTCGGTCAAGGCTGTCGATGAAAACGGTAACGTCGACCCCGGGTTCAGTTTCTCCATCGATCTCTCGGCTGAAGACGGCGCGAGCCTCTACAGCCTGAGCTACGACATCGTCTCGGGACAATTCTGGACCCTCGACATCAACCGGGACCTGGCGCTTCGCATCGGCCTCGATGGCAACATCCACCGTTCGTTCCTCCTTCCCGGCAAGCTCAGCGAGGAATCGATAATCCGTGGCCAGGGAATGTCCTTCGACAGCGAATCCCTGTCGCTCTATGTCTCCTATGGAAGCATCCTCGACGAGGGGCCGACCAAGATCATCCAGATGACCACCGAGGGTCTTGTCGTCGATGACCAGCTTGCGGCCAACCGCACCGGCATCGAGGTCCCGC
>JAYGDV010000106.1:0-3710 GCA_046582735.1 Planctomycetota bacterium | reverse complement strand
GCCAGCAGATAGGAGCGAAACTTGCCGATGTGGATCGGCTGGTTGACGGTCGGGCCGCAATGGTACATGCGCACCTTCCGGGGCTCGATGGAGGGGAAGTCTTCGACGGCGCCACCGAGAGAATTCTTCAATTTCAATGTCATGAGGACACCTCGATTCGCCTGTGTTTCTTCTTGCCGGCCCGCAGCATGATACATTCATTATCAAGGTCGGCGGAAGTCAGCACCCTGTCTTCTTCGGCTTTTTCATCATTCACATAGAGCCCGCCCTGTCTTGCCAGGCGCCTCGCCGCGCCCTTGGAGTCGCAAAGACCGCAATCATTGAACAATTGGATCACCGCAATCCCCTCTTCGAGCTCCGCGGCGCCCAGCTGGTGGGTTGGCACCGACTCACCGCCCCCGCCCTCTTTCGAGAAGAGCGCCCTGGCGGCCTCGGCCGCCTGCTCGGCCGCCTCCTGCCCATGGTTGAGCGCCGTGGCCTCGAGGGCCAGCCGCTGCTTGGCCTGGCGGATATCGGCGCCTTCGAGAGCCTCCAGTTTTTCAATCTCCTCGACTGAAAGCAGCGTGAAGAGCCTCAGAAAACGGCTGACATCGCGGTCGTCGGTATTGATCCAGAACTGGTAATAGTCGTAGGGGCTGGTGCGTTCGGAATCGAGCCAGACCGCGCCGGCCTCGGTCTTTCCCATCTTCGCTCCGCTGGCGGTGGTGATGAGAGGAAAGGTGATCCCGTAGGCCTGCTTGCCATCGACACGCCGAATGAGGTCAATGCCGGCGACGATATTCCCCCACTGGTCGCTGCCGCCCATTTGAACCTGGCAGCCGTAGCGCTGGTTGAGCACGAGGAAATCATAGGCCTGGAGAATGCTGTAGTTGAACTCGAGAAAGGAAAGGCCACTCTCCGAATCGATCCTCAGCTTGACGCTCTCAGCGCTGAGCTTGCGGTTGACGCTGAAATGCCTTCCAATATCGCGCAGGAAATCGACGTAGTTGAGCCCCAGGAGCCACTCGGCGTTATCGACAGCGAAGCCGGTATTCTGGGAATCAGCCTCACTGCCGGGCTCACTGAGCTCGAGATAGCGCGAGAGCTGGTTGCTGATCCCCAGCAGGTTCTCATCGACGCTGTCCTCCCCGAGCATCTTCCGCAGCTCGGTTTTGCCGCTGGGGTCTCCGACCCGTCCGGTTCCCCCTCCCACCAGGGCGATGGGGCGATGTCCGCAACGCTGCAGATGAACGAGTGCCATGATCGGGACGAGACTGCCGACGTGGAGGCTGCTGGAGGACGGATCGAAACCGATATAGGCCGACACGGCCTCCCCACCATCGCTGAAGAGCTTCTCCAATGCAGCTTCATCCGTTGTCTGTTCTATGAAACCCCTCTCACGCAGGGTGTCGAGAAAACCGCTCACGCTCATCGCCTCTTGCTATGGGCTGCCGCACTGTCAGGCAGCGCCTGCCATGGAATGCTGAATGAACAAACACTCAAAGAAGACTTTCGATCTTCTCCTTGTAGACCGACTTGGGATTGAGACCGATATGCTGGTCCACTTTCTCGCCGCCCTTGAAATAGAGAACTGCAGGAACGGACATGATGCCGTAGGTGACAGCGGTTGACTGCGCTTTATCGATATCCACCTTGCCGATCTTGACCCGGCCTTCATACTCGCCGGCCAGCTCATCGATAATCGGCGCCAGCTGCTGGCAGGGGCCGCACCAGGTCGCACTGAAGTCGACCACCACCGGGGTTTCTGAGTTCACGACTTCTGCTTCAAAGTTACTGTCATCGAATTCCAGGGCCACGTCTTTCTCCTTTCAGCTGCAAAATATTCTAAATTCCGGGCTCCAGGCTGTAAAAGAGCCGGGAAACCGTATTCGGCCGCATACCGCAGGGTGCGTATTATAGACGAATCTGAATGGACAGCCACCGCGACGGCCCTAAAATAATTCTCAGTAGGGCAGTTTTGCTCACAGGACAACCCCCACAGGCCGGCAGGACCGGCAGAGTCAGTTTCGTATGAACTATGAGAACTACAGGCGGACAACAGTGAAGAGCGTACTCATCATCATCCTGCTGGCAATCCAGGGCCCAGCCGTTGCTCAATTTGACCTCACCGCAAAGGGCGGCGCTAAAGAGCACGCCACCTGGAAGATTACCCTCAAATCGGCAAACCTGGCCCCCGGGGAACATGGGGAGATCATCGCTTCCTACGAAACAGTGAAGGGGTGGTATCTCTACGCCCCCAGCCATGGAGCAAGTACGGGCCTGGCTACCTCGATGAAAGTCAGTTTCAAGGGTGCCGGGGCAATTGGAACGAAGCTCGACAATAAGCTCCTTTACCCGGAGCCGAAAAAGAAAGAGATCACGCTCTTTGATGATCCCGAAATTCATCACACCCTCGCGGGCAAGGGAACGATTCGTCAAGGCTTCGTGGTTCCAGCCGATGCGCCGGAGGGAAAACTCGATATCAATGTCATCCTGACCTACATGGTCTGCAGTGACCTTCTCTGTGATCCCAAAGCCACTGCGAACAAAGCCCTCGTCGCCATGATTGGTGCGCCCACTGCAGCGAAAACAGAAGGCGCGCCTCCAGAACCCCGGGCGCCTCCCGCCCAGGGAAAAAAACCTGCTGTCGGGATCGACCTCGGAAATCCCTTCGGCGCCCCGGCTGATGACCCCGGAGATTCCCCCGAGCACGCCGCCTTCGACCTGAAGATCTCACCCTCGGCAGTAAAACCCGGAGGCACCGCAGAGCTGGTGGTGAGCTACAAGATGGCCGGGAGCTGGTACATCTATGCCCCCGACCACACCAGCCCCTCGAACCCGCCGCTTGGCAGACCCTTCTCGCTGAAGATTGCCGCCGGGCAGGCAGCCGGCAGCGAAGGAGAACTGTCATTCCCTCCATCTCAGAAAAAGCTCATGGGCGACTTCGGTGCCGGCCCGGAGATCCACAGCATACTCAAAGAAACCGGTGAGATCCGCCAGGCCGTGCGCATAGCGAAGGATGCCCCTCCTGGAACTCAAAACCTGAAGGTCGAGATCTCCTTCATGGCCTGCGACGAAAAAACAGGCCTGTGCGACGCCCCGGCCACGAACACCCATTCCATTGAGTTCCTGGTCAGTAAAAACGCCACTGGAACAGCAGGTACGCCGGAGCCGGGAACAGAGAAAACGCATCCAGCCACGGAGAAACAACCCGAGCAGCCGGGCGAAAAGCCCTCGGCAAAGAAAAAAAGCCTCTTGAGGATTGCCCTTGGCATGGGCATTTTCGGCCTGACCATGGCGATTCCCTTTGTCCTCCTGGCACTCTTTCCCGGCTGGCTGAAATCGATGCCGCGCTCAGGAGTCTGGATGCACACGGTAAAGGTCTTTCTCGGCTTCCTCGAGATCGCCGCGGCCCTGAAATTCTTCTCCAACGCCGACATCGCCTACTTCGGAGGTGAAAACTTTCTCATCAGCAGGCAGCTCTTCCTCATCCTTTGGGCCGCCATCTTCCTGGCAGCCGGCCTCTACCTGGTCGGCGCCCATTGTCGTTTCAGGGAGGTATCGATACCCCGCATCGGCTCAGGGCTCCTGGTGGTTGCCCTCTCCGCCTACTTTTTCACCTGCTCGGCTCCCGGGGCAGAACTTGACAGGGTGACAACCGCCCTGGCTCCTCCCCCGCCGCCCGCCCCGAAAGAAGCCGGAAAACCTATCATCGTGAAAGACGATTTTGA
>JAYGDV010000057.1:0-5235 GCA_046582735.1 Planctomycetota bacterium | reverse complement strand
AGGATACAGATTCCGATTCGACTCATGTCTATTCCCTTTCGTTTTCCGTTCCAGAGAACCCATAGCCTATTCGAGCGCAGACAAACAGGCAAGCAGGGGAAAGCTGGTTAGTCATCGTCAACCCATCAGGTTAGAATCACGAAAGGTTAAAACATTGAGGCCCCATTTCACTGAGCGCTGACCAATGCCCGGAGGTGTTGAATTACTCCTGATCACTATTCTTGCACTGGTGATTGTTTTTTTTACCTTCGCCATCAAGAGAGGCTGGTACAACCAGGTCTTCGTGGTCGTGGTCACCCTGCTTGGACTCCTTTCCGTGGCCCTGGGCGTCATCAAGCTTATTGATGACGTGGAAGAAAACAACATCGCCGGTGGCCTCCAGGTATTCGTGGGCCTGCTGATGCTCTTGTTTTCAGGATACCTGCAGAAAAAGCTGGCCGCGGACAAAGGGGAGAAATAGCCCCTCGGGATTTAATAAAATCCACGCATACGGTCAGAAACCACAGACGTTCGGGCAGCCGATGAGCCTGACGCACTCGGTTCCAAGGGCAGGGGGGGATCCTCCCTGGTACATATAGGCCAGCATCCAGACAGCATCGGAAACATCGACCTGCGCATCCCCGTTTGAATCCAGCAGGGCAACATTGCCCTCGCCCGCGGGCGAGCCATCGCCACAGGGAGGAAGATCGGGAACCCGCCCGAAGAGATGGCGCAGCAAGGCTACCGCATCGGAGATATCAACACGCGCGTCCTGGTTCGCGTCACCGGGAAGTTGCCGTCCGCGGGGTTCCAGGTTGGATTCATCGACCCCTGGAGAGCCCAGGTCGAGATTGCTCGGGCGCCAGCTGGCAGGGTCGGCCCAGAACGCAAGATCAGCCTCGGCATCGTCAATGACGAGTGAGCTTCCTTCTCCATCGGTCTCGGGGTGCCAGGTATCGACGTATTCGAAATCGAGAATCGGCTCATCGAGGTGGCCGCGAATGGTGATTCGTTCTCCACCATCGCTCAGCGCGCCGGAGTATTCCCCGGCCACGAGAACCCGTGCAAGATCGTATCGACTGGCGAAACCCTCGATATCTTCAACAACCACGACGACCTCCCCGGGGGCAAGACCAGTAACAGCGCTGTCGGTAAAATCAAATTTGATTCCTTCCACGAACCGCACCCCCTGGAGATTCAGTGTCGAGGTGCTGACGTTCTGCAACTCGATGTACTCGAACTCACGCCTTCGAAAGGGACTGCCCTGCGGTGGAGGTGCAGGGTTGTACATGATCTCGGTAACTCGAAGAGGCATGTCGGTATAGAACACGGCATCTGTCATGGCACTCCAGGAGCCGCCCTCGTCGCGTGAGCGGGCTGAGACCAAGGTTGATTCAGCCAGGGGAACGGGCTCGGTATAGGAAATGGCCGAAGGGGAGATCTCTCCACCGGGAAGCCGGGGATCGGATCCATCCAGGGTAAAGAAAACACTGTCGTCGGGCACCCCGATCTCCCGTACCCGGTCAACCAGCTCAGCGCTCAGCAGGAAATCACTGCTGTTGGGGCTGGAATTCAGTCCGTGGATCGCCAGTACATTGGCGCCTACCCGCAGGTGATCCTCGAAGCCACGCAGCTCAAAGCTCTCGGGGTTTCCCGGGTCAGCTTCATGAGAACGGCGTGAGCGAGAGTTCCACTCCAGCTCACCGTCAGGGGGATTCGATTCCGCCAGCCGCTCACCGTTGAGATAAGCAGCGAATCCATCATCGTAGTCCAGCATCAGGGTCAGGTTCATTATGGAGGCCAGCACCGCCTGGTCGGCAATGTTGAATGGGATGCGAACAAAGATCGAGGCGTTGCCGGAATCCCCCCTCATCCCAGCCATGACATCGATACCAATCGCGGCGCGGTAATCATTGCCCGTGTCATAGCCGACTCCCCCGACTCCCTGCTGCCAGGTCTCGCCGTGACTCCCCTCCGCGTAGCCGGGCAGGGTCCACTCGGTACCCATCTCCCCGTTCCCGGGGATCGAGACACTGAGGCTGGAATCGGTTTCAAGAAGGCGGCGCCGCACAACAAACCTTTCCAGGCCGAGGATCCCCATCGACAAGGCATCTCCGGAGCGGATAGCTCCCCCATGCTGGTCCCTTCCTTCCATAATCAAATTGGGGACGGGAAGGGACAACATGAAGCCCGCATTGCGGTACTCGTTAACAGCCTGCTGCGTACGATTGGGCAAGATACCATTTACATAGCTGTCCCGGGCGCTTGTCCAGGAGGTCGGTGAGCGGTAATCCCACCGAGCAGCCTCTGCGATGAAGGCCCGCTCAACCTGGTCACAACGCTCCAGCAGCCTCTCCCTGTTCTTCGCCGGCGTCATCGGTCCATCGTTGAAGAAGAGCTCCTGGATCCGGTCGGCAAGCAGGATCCTGTAGTCAGGGTGGTTCTCCCGCAACAGCATGCTGAAGATACTGCCGGGGCCATCCCCGGCCGAGCGCCCTGGCATCCCCATGCTGGTGCGGTTGCCGGCACTGCGGGTAAACCCATCGGCATCATTGAGGACGAACTTGAACCCGCTGCCGGCTCCGACCGGTCCAACGCAACGGTACTCGTCCTCTGAATTACCGAACATGAACATCAGCATGTAATCGACGTAATGGCTCACATCCAGGTAAGGACTGACAGCTTGGAAGTTCCCGCGCAGGGACTTGATTCGAGCCCAGGCTGATCCATCCCCATCGAAGGGATCGCCAGGTTCGGGCCATCCCCCAACGTTCCAATTACCGTTGATCGCCTCGTAGTCTTCTTTTTCCCCGCCGAGATACTGGGCCAGCATGTCGGCGCTCCAGCGTTCCCGCAGGTGGTACTGCCCCCAGTAGGTCCCATTGAGGTACAGGTGAACAAAACGACCATGCGGATTCAGGTTGCCCATATCGAGCATCGTGTCATCTGTGAAACGATTCGACATGTAGAAGCCGCGCTGGTTCATGTCGTGAGACCCGGCCCGCAGCTCAATATGATCAAAAACCTCCACAGGGGAAATACCGTGCCCGTGACCGTCGAATAGAGGATAACGCAGCTTCGAATCCCCATACTCCGAGCGAAAATAGATGCGGAAGTTCTTCTTGGCGAAATTAGTGAACGCGCCGCCGTAGTACCGCCCGCCGGCATCTTCCTGGAACCCCTCCTCTCCATTCGGGTGGATCATCTCCAGTGAAATCAGCACCTCGGAGCTGCCGTTGATGCTGCCGGGGCTCGTGATGCACAGCGAGGGCAGATCGGTGAGCGCGCCCCGCATCTGCGGAGCGTAGCGCGGATCGCGGGTGATACTGGTGCGCATGACATTCTGAGTGATCACATCGTCGAGGAAGATATAGGTATGCGTGTCGGTGTTTGTCGGTCCGAAACCATCCTTGAAGGCAGCTGCCCGCAGCGTGGTGGTCCTGGTGATCCGCACGGGGCCGGTGTAGCGCAGCCCACGGGTCGGGGTGGGCAGTGAATTGTCGGTTGTGTAGCGGATCTCTGCTCCCTCGGTTTCGGTGGTGATCTCCACCTCGACAGGTTCGTCATAGAACCCCCGGTCCACCGAGAAGCTGGTGTCGGCGACAAAACCGGCGATGACCCCTCCACCGTTTGTTTCGCCCGGGGTGGGATTGAGCAGGTAAGACTCGAGCTGGTCTGAAAACTGGAACCCAACAAGCTCAGGAAAGAGAAGGAAGTCCTCATCTACAGCGGCAATATTGAGCCCGTGGAAGGCCAGTACGTTCAGCCCGGGCGACAGCAGACCTGTCCGTCCACTCAGGTCAATCCCTTCAAAGATGAGCACATCCTCATTCGGATTCTCCCGTGAAGCCTCGGAGTTCCACTGCGGGTCCGCCGGTGCATTGCGGCGGGCGACCTCGGTTCCGTTGAGGTAGGCGACGAAGCCGTCATCGTATTTCATTCTCAGCGTGAGGGTATTAATAAGGTCAGGGTTGGCGACCTCGAAGGGGATCCGCAGGTAGGCGGAGGCATTGCGCCCCTGCATGGCATCTCCCGTATCAGTCCGCACCTGGCGTTGAAAGGCAAGGTCCTCATCAAAAACCTCGCCGAAGACCTGCACCTCTGCCAGGCTCAGGTACGCGCCGGGCAACGCTATACGCAGAAACCTCCCGCTGGCGTCGATCTCTTCGATGGAAAAGCTCGCTCCTGGAAGCGGGGAATTGTCGCGTAAGAATGTATCCTCCCAGGACACCTCCCGGTCCTCGTCGAGAAGGGTGACGGTAAAATTCGTCAGCCGCTCCGAACAACAGTCAAGGCGGTTCCAGAGCATGATGGACTGGATCGAATAGGTGTCGCGAAGATCCAGCTCCCACCAGCTTGGCGCAACATTGGTATGCGTGATCGAACCATCACCCCAATTGCCGCTGGTATTGCCATCGATGGCGCGCATTGGATCGCCACCCCAGCCCATCGATGATTGGGTCGCACGTCCACCCCCGGCAACGTTCTCGATCCTGGCCGGGGGAGCCGGCCCTTTACCCGTTGCAAAGCCGATTCCGGATTCAACCGTTTCCCAGGGGGAATCATCAAAGCCTGCTTCTGTCCACGCGTTACCAAGCCCTCCATCTGTGGGGACCATGAACCGCCCGGCGCTGCCGGCCAGGATATAGTTCGCCTGGGCTGCTTGCTGAGAAAACCCGTAGGAAATATTGGCTCGTTGGCCAGGATAGGCCGGGCTGTAGGCGTGCACGATGGCGCCGGCCTGGTCAACCAGGCCGAGGAACTCCCCATCTCCCTCGAGACGAAAATTGGTATGCAACTCAGAGCCTGCCTCTGCACGATCCTTCCCCGATGCAAACACCAGCAGGTAGCCGCCCGGAAGAATCTCTACCCGGGGAAAACGCCACCGCTGCAGTTCATCCGCATCATCACTCAGGTACCAGCCCTCTAGGTCGACAGCGGCGGCGCCCTGGTTCTGAATCTCGATCCAGTCGGGGGATTCACCGTCTTCATCAAGGATTCCATCCCTGTTCTCGGCAAGGAACTCTGTGATCACCACCGCCTGCGCATGCAGTGAACCTGCCCCTCCTGCTGACAACAGCAGGAAAAACACTGCCAGGGAGAAGTATGCCAGCTTGCCGTGAAAGGAATTCATGGATTCGAGACTCTGTTCCCCACCGGTAAAAAGCAGGAGCCGGATTCAAGCGAAGCCTTAAAACCCAGCGCATACACCATCATACCGCATAGAAAAGAGGATGGAACAAGCCTCATCGGGCA
>JAYGDV010000006.1:0-4445 GCA_046582735.1 Planctomycetota bacterium | reverse complement strand
GAGCTGGGGATCGTCCCGAATGTGCTCCACGCCAATTTCAGCCTCGAGAGAGAGGGCGGCGAAGCCGTCCTCCTGAGCAACCCCCAGGGAGAGCTGATTTCAGGTATCGCCTATCCCGAGCAGACCCAGGATCATTCCTATGGTCTCCATCCCGACAGCGATGGTGAGTGGCATTATTTACTGACGCCGACTCCCGGAGCGGCGAACACGACCCAGGCTTTCGATTCGCCGATCTCCACCAACGTCAGCCTCAGCCCGCCGCCGGGTTTCTACTCAGGCTCCCGGGATGTCGCCATGAGCGCGGAGCCCAGTGACCTGCTCGAGATTTATTACACCACCAACGGCAGCGAGCCGACCACCCGCAGCACGCGCTATACAGCCCCGGTGCGGACTACCAGGAACACGGTTTTCCGGATCGCCGGCTTTATCAACGGCGAAGAGAGGGCGACGGCCGTACAGTCATCGAGCTACTTCATCCCGGGGAGATCTTTTACCGGGGGGACGATCGATCTCCCGGTCCTGTCAATTTCCATGCCGGCTGGTGATTTCAACACCGTCCACACCAACACCGGCGCCCGCGGCAGGGGGTCTGAGCGCGAAGGCTATTGGGAATACTTCGATGAAGATGGAGAGCTGCGTGTCTCAACCGGATTTGGACTCCGCCTGCACGGCGGCGCCGGCCGCGGCGGCGGGTTCAGCACCAAGAAGGCCTACAAGGCCTACTTCAGGGGTGTCTACGGAGATACGAAGATGCGCTATCCGGGCTTTATGCCTGAATCCGAGCTGGAGGAGTTCGATAAGTTTGTCCTGCGCTCGGCCTTTAACGATGCGATTGGCAGAAACGGTAACGGCAGCCTCCTGCGCGACCAGCTGATCCGGGATCTCCACCGGGACATGGGTGCCCCCGCCTCGCATGGAACCTGGTGCAATCTTTATGTCAACATGGCCTACCGGGGTGTCTATAACATCGTCGAGCGCATGGACGAGGAGTTCATGAAAGCCTATTTTCCCGACGAAGGAGATGACTGGGATGTGATCAAGACCGGCAACGATGTCCTTGTCGGAGACAACCGTGAATGGAATCGTCTCGGGGATTTCATGGACGACAACAACCTTTCGAGCAACGCGGTCTATGACCAGTTTGCCGAGATGGTCGATATCGAGAATTACACCTCCTACATGCTTGTCAATATGTGGGCGCAGAATCACGATTGGCCCCACAACAACTGGTACGCCTCGCGCCCCCGGATCGCGGCGGGCAAGTGGCGCTTTTTCTGCTGGGATGCGGAATTCGGCATCAGCCTGAGCCCCGGGGGGTACACCAGCGACACTTTCAGTTTCGTCTTCGGCCGAAACGGCCAGCTGTCTGACATCATTGATGCCCTTGTCGACAATGTCGGCTACAGGCGCTATTTCGTGACCGAGGTCGAGAACGCTCTCAACGGCCCTCTCTCCTCCGGTAACAGCCGCGGCCGCTTGAATGACCTGCGTGCGGTGATCCTTCCCGACATTGCGGACGAGCTCGATCTTGTCGGGCGGAGCCGCAGCAACTGGGACCGCAACGTCTCCACGATGACCACCTTCCTCTCCAATCGGAACGGGCCTTTTCTCAATCATATAAGGGATTCGAGCCGACTGGATTTTCCGCCTGACCAGACTCCACTCTTAAGGTCGGTGACTCCTGATGAGATCGTTAATACCGGTGGTGTAGAGGTCCGCATCCGGGGGGTCCGCCTGAACAGGAATATCCGGATCTTTTTCAATGATGTTGAAGCAGAGGTTCTCGACTACCTGGGTGTTATCGGTGGCCTGAGCGTGAGGGTTCCCTTTGATGGGAGTCTTACCGGGCCGGTAACTGTCCGGGCGCGAAATGAAGATGCCGATGTCGAATCCGAGGCGGATGGCCTCTTCACGATATTGCTGCCGGCGCCAGTTGTGACCGGGCTGCAGCCTGACACAGGTTCAGCGGAGGGCGGCGAGACCGTTTTCCTCAGCGGCGGGAATCTCCTCGAAGGCGTCACCGTGTTTTTCGGTGACCAGGAGGCGCCAGCGGTCGCCCGGTTTGGCCCCAATAATGACAGCACGGTTCTGCTCGAGGTGACAACACCTCCCGGGCAGGGCGCGGTCGAGGTCAGGGCGGTGAATACACAACCGGGGCGTGCTGAGTCAGTTGAAAGCGTGATCTTTACCTACCGGAGTCCCGCGGGTTATATCCGTGGTGATCCGGATTCCAGCGGCGATGTAAATCTCACGGATGCGGTTCAGCTGTTGAACTATCTCTTTTCCGGGGGTTCCGAGCCTGGTTGTCCCGCGGCGGCGGATACCGACCGCAACGGGGAGATCGACATGAGCGATGCGATCCGGATCCTGAATTATCTCTTCGTTGGTGGAGCTGAACTGCTCGCACCCTTCCCCGATTGCGGGCAGGACCCACTCGGCGAGCTGCTCAGTTGTCCATCCGCTTCGAATTGCCAGTAAGCGCTCTGCGGGCAGAGCCGGCTTTCAGCGCTTACCGCCGCCGGCAGCGAGCTTGCGCCAGCTGATGTTGCGCAGGGCCGCGGTGGTCTGGTACGTTGCCAGCCCCACCGGCCTCGACTCCTCAACCTCGATCCTTACACCGATCTCGCGGTCCTTGGTGTCGGCATCGACAATCTGCTCATTCTGGAGCCATGCTTCGAGCTTGTCCTTCGTTACCCGCAGCCTTACGGAGTACCAGACGCCATTCTTGAAGTTGGTTGAGGTGGTGGTTTCGTTGTTGGCGGCGTCCTCTCCATCGAGGCACGAGATTCCGCAGACCGTTCCGCCCCATCCTCCGAGGATGAGCGAGGCGAAGCTGTCGTTTACAGGGAAGGTGAGCCCGCAGAAGAAATCCGAGCCTCCTGCCCGCATTGCCTCAAGGCGAATCTCGTAGTCCATCTTCAGGAAGTCCTTCGTCCAGGTGATGCCACTGAGAATTTCTCCCGCGGGGATGATCAGTTTCCTGTCCCCGGCATAGGCCACCCCGAGATTGAGGAATTCGGATTGTTTCCAACCATCGAGGTCCTGGCCGTTAAAGAGTGGCGCCCAGTTCCCGTTGTGGCCGTTTTGCCCGGAGGTCGCGAGCTGGCAGCCCGCCAGGGTGGTACCGATGAAGACAAGGGACAGCAGGCGAATCAATTTCCGGGACATCTTAGTGGATCTCCAATAGTTCAACGTCAAAGACAAGTGTTGCGCCTGGTGGAATCACACCACCTTCCCCGGCGGTCCCGTAACCCAGCTCCGGGGGGATCGTCAGCTTTCGTTTCCCGCCGGTCTTCATGCCGCACACTCCCTCGTCCCAGCCCGCGATGACCTGTCCTTCTCCAAGATTGAACTGGAAGGGTTGGTCGCGGTCGACGGAGCTGTCGAACTTGGTTCCATCGGTCAGCCAGCCGGTATAGTGGACGCTCACGGGTCTGCCTGCTTCCGCGGCATCCCCTTCACCTTCTGCGAGGTCTTCGTACTGGAGGCCGGAAGGAGTGGTGACAGTGTTTTCGGGTTCTTCCTGGGACACGAGGGTTCCTTTTTCTATCGAGTTCATGGCAGGGGCCGACTGGCCGGAAACCGGATCATAGCAGTCGGCACGAGAGTACTGCTACTTCTTCTTCGTCTTCTTCTCCCGTTGCTGGCGCTGGCGTTTCTCGTATTCCTTGTACCACTCGACCAGCTCCCGGGGCCATTCGAAGCGCCTTGCGGGATCCTGTTGATAGCCCTCGAGGTGAGCGGCCTTTTCCCGGCTGGCGGGGGCAGTGTAGCGCCAGCTCTTTTCGCCGAAGATCTCCCTGGCGAGCATGGCCAGCTGCGGGTCGTACTCAACCAGCTCCTGCCGGGTGTCGACGTGATTGTGGTCATGGTCCGGTTTACGGTTGGTATCAAACCAGGACTGGACGCCCTCGGCCCAGTACTCATGGTGGTTGTTGGCGGCGTATTTCCCCTTCCACAGGCCTTTCTTCATGGCGGTCTTCCAGGCGGCCTTGAGCCTGCCATCGAAAGATGAGTCGATGAGGTCGAGCCCGGTATCGTGGATGGCATGGGCGAATTCATGGATAAGGATGTTTTCTTCGTGGTAGGGATCACCCGGCAGCTTCAGGAGGTTTTCTTCGCCACAGCTGACCGCTGGTTTGCCGTGAGTGGCGCCGAGCCCCCTGGCCCTCTCGTCCCAGAACTTCGCAGGCTCCAGCTCGCTGTGCTCCGGAACCTCGGTGGTGAACTCGTCACAGGCCATGATGGCAAAACGGATCCGGTTCCTGGCCATGGCGTTCAGGATGTCTTCGCGTTCAGCGAGCATCTGATGGATCAGGTAGCCTGCTTCCAGGAGCGCATAGTCAGACACCTTGTCCGAGGCCAGGATGGGAAAGGCCCTCAGCCGCAGGGATTTTTTATAGAAGGGATCGAGCTTCAGTTTGCTGCGGAGCGCGGCTGGAACA